>JBDNAP010000280.1:0-9270 GCA_039768325.1 Thiogranum sp. | reverse complement strand
CGCCGGTCACCGACGCAGTACCGGACGCAATCACCCGCAGGGCGGATTCCGCCTGGCGACGCACATCGATTTCGGTTATGACGTCACTGTACAGGCGTGCATTTTCCAGGGCGATTGCGGCCTGGGTCGCCAGCGCCTGTACCAGCACGACACGTTCAGCGGTGAATGCACTGGATGTCAGGTTGTTCTCAAGATAGAGGATCGCTGTCAGTTCCTGCTGGTGGAGTATGGGGACAGCCAGCACGGAGCTGACCTCATTGTCACGAATATAGGCGTCACCCGACAGGCGATTATCCTGTCGTGCATCCCCCGTCAACAGGTATTCATGTGTGCGATTCACATAGTTAATGATACCGTCCGACCAGGCAGTCGTCTGTCCATCCCCCGCAGGAACGGTAACCGAGATGGCGTCTCCTTCCACCCCGCCTTGTGCTTCGACACGCCACGCATGTCCCTCCGGACGCAGTAACAGGCCACGCACGGCACCGGCGTTCTCCAGTACAATCTGCATCAGCCGTTCAACCAGCCTTTCCATGATCATTTCGCCGGATATGGCCTGCGATGCTTTGAGGATTGCAGTGATATCCATCGATTCGGGCGACTGTCCGCGAACGACTGTTTCCTGCTGAACAACGCTGCCGGGCAAATTTTCAATCTGCCCGCCAAGCTGCCTTGCTTTCGCGTGCGCCCCCCAGCTCCGGTAGAGGTCGGTGGCCTGTCGGAGATAGCTGGCGGCAACACGCGGCTGCTCGCGTTGCAACCAGAATCGCCCGCAAAGCTCGTTCGCCAGTGCTTCCATGTTGATAAAGCCCTGCTCGTGCGAGGCCTTGATCGCACGTTCGTAGTGTACGATTGCGTCGTCATAGTGCCCCTGGATGCGCGACATTTCCGCATGGAGCAGGTCATACTGCTGCGCGAAATTCTGCGGCGCATTGTCTGCCCATAAGCGCATACGGGCACGCAACGATTCAAACTTTTCCCGGGCGGCCGCCTGCTGATCACTGTCAAGTGATGCATAGACGGCGGTCAGCGCAAGCGCATGGTTGAAACACAGGAGCGCTTCCCAGATCATGCCGCGCACGCCATGAATTACGGTTTCCGCCAGTTCCGCATAGCGCAGGGCTGCGGGATAATCCATCATCAGGTAACAGATATTCAGCTTGGCAACATAGTAAAAGGCGATAAAAAACGGCACATCCCGATAGTTGTCCTCATAAACCTGCTCGCTGAAGCCGTTCCCGTCGAGCGACAGGGGCCGACTGCTTTCCCCCTGCAGACAGCGCCCCCATTGCAACATCAGCTGGTGGGCATCACCGATACTCTGGTACTTGTAACCGGACAGGAATTCCAGATTCACGCTGTATTCCCTTATGTACTGTTCGAGGTTCATGCCGCTGAACAGCGCATGCCAGCTCTCATGGAAGCCACCGTAACCGCCGTAGGTGAAGTCACCGGACTCCATCCCGGCCTCGTAGGCCGCGCGCGAATACTTGAAACATGCCCTGATGTGTTCCCGCCACAGACCGGTATAGCAGCTGAACATATGATTGACCTTGGCGCGTGCGCTCAGGTCGTTGAATTCGCAATTTATCCCCAGCGCAAGCTGGCCGAACTCATAGGCACCGCGGTAATCATTGTTGCGTGCGGCGATATTAATAGCATAGGTAACATAGCCGTAAGCAGACTCCTCGGTATTACCGTGCTGCAATGACAGTCGCACCATACAGGCGGCGATCAACATGGTCATCGGGATATCACCGGAAATGTAGGTCGGTGCCCACATGGTCATCAATAATTTCATGCATATTTTGACATCCGCATCCTGCAACACCGGCAGATGCAGCAGCTCTGCGATCTGTCTGCCGGCAATCTGCTGCTGGATCATCCTGATTTCCCCGTCCACCTGCTCCAGCTTTTCCTTTTCCTTATCCGGAAACGTGATAGCAAACAGGGCCAGCCCTTCTCGACCGAAGGCCGCCGCCTCCGCAAAGCGTGACAGGTTTTCGTACTGGATGATGCGCATGTTGTAGATGGCGCCCTGCTCACGTTTGCTATGCGCCTTTGTCATCAGCAGATCGAAGCCGGCCTCGGCCTCTTCATAGCGACCGCACAGATAGGCGCATTCTGAACGTTCCCGGTGCAAGTCAAAGGCCAGTTCATAGTCCTGCACCCAGGGATCGGACGGCAACAAAGCCGCACCCTGGCTGAAATAGCCATGCGCGGAACCATAAGCAGTCGATGTCTTGGCTTTCAGGCCGGCTCGCAGATTAAGTTCTGCAAGGCACTTTCTTTCCCCGGCATCCCGGATCAGAACCCTGCCGATATTCAGGTGATTGACAATTTCGAAGATCTGCTCATCCAGTTGTTCATCACGCGCACCGGCACGCAGCAATGAACCGATCTGGTAGTGGAGATGACCGCGTTTTCCCTCCGGGATCATGCCGTAGGCGGCTTCCTGAATACGATCATGGTAGAAAGTGAATACCTTCTCATCCTGCTGCTGAATGAGTCCGCTCATCAAGGCGGGTTCGAGATGTCCTGCGGTCGATTGCGGACTTTGTCCGTCAGCCGTGGCAAGCCTTGCCAGTGTGAAGCGATTACCGATGCAGGCCGCCAGTTGTACTACTTCACGGCTCTTTGCCGGCAAGCGCTGGATCTTTTGCGCCATGAGGTCGACCACATTGTCAGCCGCACGCAGCGCGGTTATCGCGTCAATATCCCATGACCACCTTGATGCCTTGTCGATATACAGTCGCCCTTCTTCGTAGAGTGACCGCAAAAATGAGCGCGCAAAGAATGGGTTGCCTTCCGTCTTTTCATGCACACAGCGCGCCAGCGGCAGTGAATCACGACCCGAGCGACCGACGGTATCCTCGATTATCCGGCGCACACTGATCATATCGAGTGGCTTGAGCTCGATCTCCTCCAGATCAACACCCGCTTCGCGCAATTCACGTATGACCAGGTGCAATGGATGCGTTGTATCCACCTCGTTATCACGGTAGGCGCCGATCATCAGCAGGCCGTTTACCGCAATACCACTCACCCAGCTCTGGAACAAGCGGATACTCGAAATGCTCGCCCACTGCAAATCGTCAAGGAAAAGCACCAGCGGATGCTCCGGTCGTGCAAACACAGCAATGAATTTCTGAAAGTAGAAATTGAAACGATTCTGCGCTTCTACCGGCTTCAATTCGGGGACCGGCGGCTGCTCACCTATAATCAGTTCCAGCTCTGGAAACACCTCGACAATGACCTGGGCATTAACACCCAGCGCAGCAAGAATACGCTGTTTCCACTGCGCTATCGCCGCGTCCGGCTCGGTCAGGATCTGTGCTGCCAGTTCCCGGAAGGCTTGAAGGATCGCGCTGTAGGGATTGGAACGTCCCAGTTGATCATACTTGCCACTGACAAAGTAACCACCACGCTGCACCACCGATTCACGAATATGCGTTGTCAGGGAAGTCTTGCCTACACCGGAGTAGCCGGACACGAGCACCAGTCCGGAGCCACCTTTACACACACGATCAAAAGCGGCCAACAAGCGCTCCGTTTCACGCGACCGCCCGTACAACCGGTCCGGGATCTCGAAATATTCTGGACGATCATGCCTGGCCAGAGTCAGTGTGCGGATCGTACCGGTTTTCCTGTATTGCTCTTCGCATGCTTTAAGATCTGCCAATATACCCGGTGCGCTTTTGTAGCGCTCACCCGCTTTCTTCATCAGCAGGCGCATCACGATATCTGATAAAGGACGGGGAATTTCCGGATCGACATCAGACGGGTGCTGGGGAATACGCGCCAGATGACAATGAACCAGCGCCATGGGATCCTTTGCATCGAATGGCGGCTTGCCGACCAGCATTTCGTAAAATATGGCACCGAGCGAGTAGAGATCCGTGCGAAAATCGATTTCCGCGTCCATGCGCCCGGTCTGTTCAGGGGCGATGTAGGCGAGGTTACCTTCAGCCAGAACACGCCGGGTATGCGCGCCGGCTGGCAATTTCAGTGCGTGCTCAAATCCCAGTATCCATGCACCCTGCCCCTCTTTTCCCAGCAGAACCACGCCAGGCTTAAGCCGGGTATGTACAATTCTCCGGCTGTGCAGATCGGCGATTATCGATGTTATTTTGATGGCAATGCGAAGAAATTCACCGCTATCCAGTCGTTTCGAAACCAGCACCGCAGCGAGCGACAAGCCCCCCGGATCCTCCAGAACCAGTGCGGCACTGTCCGAAGAAATGACCAGGTCATGCGCCCTAAGTACACCGGGAATACTGATATCTCGCAGTATGCCGAATTCGGAATCGAGCTGTTCCGTGAGAAGTGGATCCGGAGATTGTCCGCGGGTTGATCGGATCAATACCGGGCGTTCATCGCGGATACGTACGCAACGGTACAGATGCCAGTGAGGATCTTCACCGAGTGATTCAATGATGGAATAACCAGGAATCACGCACTATTCCCTCCATACCGCACAGCCGCGCTTTTCATTCTCAGGACCGGGCAAGCACCCGTCCGTCTTCAGCACACACTGACATGGATTGCAGGTATTAAGTATAGGTAAAAACCGAAATAGCATTACGTATGCATACGCAAGCGATGATAATACCTGGAAGTGACGTCACTGCGCCGGTCTCCAGCTGCCGCGAGAGCCCTGAGCAAAACAGCAGAGACACCAATGATAACAGTACGCAGACAGTGGGATTCAGAGCCCTGGACCCCATTAGGCAGAACCATGGCTGATAGCTGTCGCCACTAATAAAGGTTAGCAATATCAGACAGTACGAATTAGCGGGACCGACAGGCCGGAATACGACCATGGACCCGCTGTATGATTTCTTTCACGCGGCACGGCAGGCTTTCGCCTGCCCTCTCCGCTGCGCTCCTCTCCTACCGGGCTTTACGGAGCTGCGGTATTTACTCAGCCACGCTCCAGCACCTCGATTTTGCCGGCCGTGGCGACCGGTACGCGCGTGGACAGCGTGCCGCCATGCTTGCGCATCTCGAGCGAAATGACACCTTTCTTTACGCTGATAACACGACCGCTGCGGCGTTTGCCATCAACCGTTGAAATACGCACCTCCCGACCCACCAGGGTATTCACTTCTCCACGCGTCACGCTACGGTAGTGCGGACGGCGGGAGGATGACCGCACTGCCCTGGTCGTTTTCTTTGCCTGCACCGAAGCTGATTGTTCCTGCCGGTTGAAAAAATCCATGCCCGGCAGACTGAACGCTGCAGACGGCTTCCCACCCGGTTTCGCAGGATCGAAACCAGGCATGCTGAAACTGAGATCCGACACTTCCTCACCATTGACCTTGACGATCAAACCGAACAGGTCGGGCCAGTCTTCCGGTTTGTACAGGTGCACGGTTTTTAGATCCAGCGTTGAGTCGGGATGTGCGAATACGCTAAGTTCACCTGCGTTCAGCATCAACTCTTTCATGGCGGCACGAATACCGGGACCGGGAACAAATCCGAGATCCCGCCGGTACTGTGCGTCACTCTGTTCGAACAGCCCGTCGACAAAGGTCTGCACGTCGACGCCCTGCTTTCCGGCACAATACTCCAGGGTTTTGCGGTTGAATTCAGCATCCGGCCTGAAATTCATCGTGACGCTACTGATTTGCGGGCGGGCGACAACGACACTCATCACCGAATTGCCGAAGCCGTCCAGGGTCATGGCAAACTCGGCCTGCTCCGCATCCCGAATCGCGTAACCCATTTTAAATACAAGTTGCGATGCGCTAAGGCCGCGCTCAAACGAAAACTCGGTGTCGAAGACCAGCTCATCCAGACCCAGTTCGCGGTATTGAGCAGTGATGAACTTGCTGCTCAGGCCGCAGGCGATGCCCTGGACCGGCTGCTGCCCGAGTTGCGCGGCTTCCGCCTGTTGCAGCATTTCAGCCAACCGGCCCTTGAGGTTCAAGTGCGCACCCTGCAAGGCAATGCCCATGCGCTCCGGAAGCTCACCACGTTTTACGGAGTCTGAACCGGTGAGCAGAAACCCCAGGCCCGGGGTAATGACCGTCAGTCGATCGACTTTCACGGCATCGTTTACGCCGCGCGGATACACGACCAGATCATCGACCATGACCCTGCCCTGAAGATCGGAGCCGAGCGAGCCATACACGATATTGGCAAAAGGTGCCGCCGTGGCAACCAGCCGGTCGACCTGTTTTTTGACCTTGTAATGGATGTATCCCTTCACACCGCCGTAAGCGACACCGCCTGCAAGCAGCATAAGAACAACGAGATTCTTGAGTTTCATCGCCGAGTTCCCCATCGGTAAAATTACGCCCTATAAAGCGCTTAACGGCTGTCCTCAGTCAAGCTTAACCATTTATTCCTGCTCGATTTTCCTCCGCCTGGCAAATGTGTAGTTCGCGCCTCACTGTCTGATCACTTCTTCGCTATCGGCGTACCCCTGCAGGAATCGGGTTTTAGTAGCTGTACTCCCCGTCTTTCCATCCACTCATTCCGGTGTTTCTTCAACTTGACGCCGCCGGCGCTTACAATTCATGCTTCGGCCCATGAGATCAACGATAGCAAAGCCCAGCCACCACTCATGGTTCGACACGGTATTCCTTTGCCTGGCAATTGTGAGCGTTTCCGGGTGTAGCAGTCTGTCTGACTGGCGCCACTCCCGGGAAAAGGCATCGCAATACAGACCTGCACCCAGTGACCGCTTCCTGCTGCCGCCGGAAGGTGTGGATATTATCGGAAAGGTTCAGGTCACGGCTGCCCGCCACGAAGACACCCTGCTCGATATTGCCCGCCGTTACGACCTGGGATACGAGGAAATTGTCGCGGCTAATCCCGGCGTCGAACCCTGGCTGCCCGGTAAGGGAACAACTGTGGTTCTTCCCACACAGTTCATTCTTCCGCGACAGAAAAGACAGGGGCTGGTGCTTAATCTTGCCTCCATGAGGCTCTTTTACTTCCCGAAACCGGAACCCGGACAAGCCGCTGAAGTCATCACTCACCCCATAGGCATCGGGCGCGAAGGCTGGAGAACACCGCAAGGTACGACACGCATTACCCAGAAGATCGAAAAGCCGGCATGGACGGTACCGGAATCGGTACACCGAGAACATGCACGGCTGGGCGATCCATTGCCACGCATCGTGCCACCCGGCCCCGATAACCCGCTCGGTGAATTCGCGATGCGACTCAGTCGCCCGCAATACCTCATCCACGGGACCAACAAACCCTGGGGTGTTGGCATCCGGGTGAGCCATGGCTGTGTCAGGCTCTACCCCGAGGACATATCAAGACTCTTCCCACAGGTTCCCGTAGGCACACAGGTACGCATTATCAACGAACCCTATGTCGTGGGGCGGCATGATGGGCAACTCTACCTTGAGGCACACGAGCCACTTTCGGAGGATGCCAGGCGCTGGAAAGGAAGCCTGGAACCCATGAAAAAGGCGATGCAGACAAAAACGGCCGATTTGTCCGCCGAAGTAAACTGGAATAAGGCAAGAAAAATTGCAGTTCAGGCGCATGGCATACCGATTCCTGTCGGCCCGGACAGTCCTGAGCTTGCAGAAATACTGGCGAGGGCACCCCAGGTGCCGAGTACGCCACCCTGGGCTCCGTTGAACTACGAGCAGGAAAACACTCTCAAACCCGCAGCATCTGAAGACCAGCGTGTGGACAATGAGGATGGATTTCCACCCACGTGAGCCGGACCCGGCTATGGATGCCCACTGCCACCTGATCCACCTTGCCGTTTCATCAGTATCTGTACGCGTATCGTGATAACCCGGTTGATACGGTGAACAGCACCGCCCGGCAGAACGCACCAAAGCGTGTGGGTCTTTGTCAGGCCCAGGCTCACGGTCTCAAACACCGGTAGCATCGTCGTTTACCGGTGGGGACCTCGCCGGGTGATACCCCGGAGCACACCACGCTTGGAATCCAGCAGTCCGAATAGTCGGTTTTCACCCTGAAATACGACAATCGATCCGGGAATAAGCGGCCACGGCAACCGCTGTCTGTGTGCCGCGCTCCGCGCCTGAAATCCCAACAGTCGACCGGATTAGAATTGATTGTCCGGTCACCTTTAAAGTTTATCTGAGGACGTCCGATATAAATATTAGCTGTTAATTATATTATAAACTTTTGAGGGCCTAAGAATGGGTATTACGCATTCGTTTATAAGGGCTGGAATTGCTGCAATCGCCTTGCTCGGTAATGTCGTCAACGGCCCTGCAAGCGCTGAAGAACCATGTGCACCATTCAAAAACAGTAAAGTGGATCAAGCACTTGTAGCCATGATGCTGACTGCTGCCGAAGAAGGCGGCCTGTATCTGATCCAGTCATCGACCTCCCGTGTCGGATTTTGCGCTGACAGCCTGATCGGACGTGTAGAGGCCGAGTTTAAGGTTTTTCAGGGCGGTATCTCGCTGCTGGCTGCATCGCAGGAGCATGAACATGGACAGACGCTGGTCAGGATCGACACCGGCAGCCTGCAAACCAGCGGCAAGCTGGTCGAGAATCTGATCAAAGGCGCCGGTTTTCTCGACGTGGAAAACTTTCCGGAAATTCTGTTTGTCAGCACCAGCCTGGCATGGACAAGTCGCACTGAAGGTTTGCTGGCAGGATTGCTGACCCTGCATGGAACCACCCGACCAGTAAGCTTTACGCTCAAACTGCTCGGCTCGAATGACAGCCCACTGCTGCTATCCGATCAGGTTGAGGTCAAGGCCACCACGACGATTCGCCCCTCGGAATTCGGTATCGATACTTTGCCGGAATTCGTGACCGATTCAGTCAATTTGTGCATGCGCGTGAACGCAGTTCGTTATCCCAGCTGATTATCGAGTCACGCTTTTTTCAAGCTCCGGGGCTGCAATCAAGCATCGTACTGACTGCAGGCTCGATTGTGCTGCGCAACCGCCGTCCCATCTCATTTAAGAGACTGGCGGTAAACTGCGAAGCCCTAATATAGCACCCCCACCCGGGGAACAGGGATCATACCGGCAACAGCCCGGGCCAGCGGCCAGGCTCCGACACACAGCCCTGAAATAACTCGATGAAGCGCTGCTGATAACGGCGCAGATATTTACCTTTCAGATAGGCGATTTTGGTGACTTCCAAAGGGAACAACTTGCTGAGGTCACGCATGACCAGATCCTGGTCCTGCTTTGCTGTGTAGGCCAAACTCGCAATGATACCTACACCCATGCCTTCACGGACGTAGGTCTTGATCACATCCGTGTCGGTCGCACTGAGCACAACCCGCGGCTTGAGACCATGCTT
>JBDNAP010000279.1:0-10983 GCA_039768325.1 Thiogranum sp. | reverse complement strand
GAGCGCCCGAAGGGTGGGCCTGTCAGCGTCCAGGGCTGCGTTGCGCCTCTTAATATGGGTTACGGCCTTGAGTTGCGAGCCGGGCCTCGCCTAAAGCTCCTACTTTTGGTGCCGTGAACGCTGACAGGCCAACTGAACCCGGCATTATCATGTTGAAGGAGTACTAGTCCACAGCCGCCCAGTAATACCAGCTGGCAATGGTACGATAGGGGCGCCAGGCCTCGGCGAGTTCCAAATAAACCTCGTGACCCGCGTCAACGGGCAGGCGGTAGTGCGTACGTATGGATTTACGCAGCGCCAGATCGCCGACCGGCAAAACGTCCATGCGTCCCATGGAGAACATTAACAGCATATCCGCGGTCCATCGACCGACCCCCGGCAGATCCATCAGTAACGCCGCTGCGCTTTCATCATCCAGCGTATCCAGTTGCTCCAGATCCAGTTTACCGGCACGCAGTCTTCGCGCAATTTCACGGACATAACGAATCTTGGCGCCGCTCAGGCCGCAACGCCGCAGTGTGTGGCTATGGACACGATGAAAATGCCCGGGCTTAAAAATCTCGGTATCGAGACGCGCCTTTAAGCGTGTCTCAATTGTCTGTGCGGCCTTGACCGATAACTGCTGATTAATGATTGCCCACACCAGGGTATGGAAATGCGGCCTCGGATCCAGCATCAGCGTACAGGGCCCGTACCGCTGCATCACATCAGCCAGTATAGGGTCAACACTTTTCAGGTGGCGTTCGGCTTTCCTGAGACGGTGCACCAGTGGGCCCACTAGCCCAGCCCGACCGACAGCACCGCATAGGTCACGATTGCCATGCCGGCTGCCGCTATCGCAGCCGGTCGCTTCCAGCCGTAGAGCAGCAACAGCACGACGATGGTCCAGCCAATCAATAACGGCCAGTACTGTACCTCACCCGACATACTCAGATCATCTCTGACTCAGGTGGAACCGGGGTCAACCCGGCGCCAGTTTTCATCTTCACGATACACTTCATGCCCGGCCCAGCGCGCGAACTCTTCGCGTGTCACCACACCCGTTGTGCGTCGCCCATCACCAGCCAGCACCTTGAATATCACCATACCCGCCGATGCGTCGTCACCACTCGATTCATCAATGATACGCCTCACCGACCACTCGGCTCCGTATTTCCCGTTACTGTAGCAATGCCCGAGGCGCAGGTCTGCGGCTGCGTATTCTCCCGCCTGGGCGCGTTTTGTCGCCAGTTCGTAGATAGCCACCAAGTCCTGTTCAGACACGTCGATAAAGGAATCGACTTCACTCAGGGCGTAGACCAGGTCTTCGTGGGAGATGGACGGTTTAGCGGCGGGAGACCCATCTGCAACGACCGGTTTCAAACTGGCAGGGTAACGCCGCCAGGCAAAAGGATAGTTGAAGATGACAGCGACAAGGAAGATCACCAGCACATTCAACAATACCGGTGTCAGCACAAACTGGTAACCGAGCTCCTGGACACTCGCTCCACTGACAACCGCTGACAGCGCTGTTGCACCGCCTGGCGGATGAATGCAGCGTAGATAGTGCATGACAGCAATAGCCAGGGAAACGGCCAGCGCTGCAGCGGCGACGGTATCCGGAATCAATCTGGCGCAGCTGACCCCGACAATCGCCGACACCATGTGACCACCGATAAGCGGCCAGGGTTGTGATAACGGGCCGTGGGGAACCGCAAACAGCAATACCGCGGAAGCCCCCATGGAAGCGACAATCAATGACGCCGCCTCGATACCGATAAAATGCTGGCTGATCTGCAGGATGCCGTAGATGCCCAGAAATCCGCCCAGCGCAGACAGTATCCTCTCGGTATGGCTGACGGGACTGAGTTCCACGCCAAAAAAATGCAGCCATTTATTGTCGCGCCGAGCGCTCATAACCCGCCTATGTTTCCAGCAGTCGAAGCAGATCCTGCTCGGATAGTACGGCCACCCCAAGGCTTTCCGCCTTACGCAGTTTTGAGCCTGGTTTTTCACCGGCGATCAGCGCTGTCGTTTTACCCGAAACACTGCCTGATACTTTCGCCCCCAGTTGCTGAAGCCTCTGCCTGGCTTCATCCCGCGTCATGAGTGACAGGCTTCCGGTAAGCACGTAGGTATGATCTTGCAACGGCTGGTGCACCGCCTTTTCAGTGACAGGCCAGCGAATCCCGGCCTGGCGGAGTTTTTCGATGACTTCGAGGTTATGTTGCTGCTGGAAGAAATGGACGATATGTTTGGCGACAACCGGTCCGATATCAGGGATGGATTCCAGGCGTTCTGCGGTCGCATCCAGCAGTGGATCCAGATCTCCGAATTCCGCGGCCAGCGCGCGCGCGGTCGCATCCCCGACCTCCCTGATACCCAGGGCATACAGGAAGCGGTCAAGTGTTGTTTGCTTGCTTTTTTCCAGCGCGGCTATCAGATTTTGTGCGGACTTGTCACCCATACGTTCCAGGCTCGCCAGCGTTTCCACGTCAAGATCATACAGTCCGGCAACATCATCGATCAGCTTATGTTCTACAAACTGTTCCACCAGTTTCTCACCCAGGCCTTCGATATCCATTGCCCGACGTGAAGCAAAATGCCTTATCGCCTCCTTGCGCTGCGCCTCGCAATACAAACCGCCGGTACAACGCGCAACGGCTTCACCTTCCACCCTCTCGATGTCCGAGCCGCATACCGGGCAGCGCGTGGGCATGACAAAAACCTTTGCATTTTCCGGCCGACGGTCTGCTATGACAGAGACGACTTCCGGTATCACATCCCCTGCCCTGCGGACAACCACCGTATCGCCGCTATGCACATCCTTGCGGCGCACTTCATCTTCGTTGTGCAAAGTGGCATTGGTCACAGTCACGCCGCCGACAAAAACCGGTTCCAGGCGTGCCACGGGTGTGATGGCACCGGTGCGGCCGACCTGCACGTCAATACCGATCACCCGAGTCAGCTCTTCCTGCGCCGGAAACTTGCGTGCAATCGCCCAGCGCGGCGCGCGCGCGACAAAACCAAGCCGTTGCTGTAGATCAAGCCGGTCCACCTTGAACACAACGCCGTCGATATCAAATGGCAGGCTTTCGCGTTGCTGTTCCAGCTTGCGGTAATAGTCTATACAGGCCTGCAGAGTGGAAACACGTTCTATACCGTTGTAAACGCGCAAACCCCAGCCACGTAGCCGCTGCAGAATCTCGCTGTGACATTGCGGCAGTTCGCCTCCGGCCACCAGTCCGACACCGTAACAATACATCTCCAGGGGACGCCGGGCTGTCACCCTGGGGTCCAGCTGCCGCAGGCTGCCCGCTGCGGCGTTGCGGGGATTGGCAAACTGCTTCGTCCCCTGCTGCTGTGCACGTTCATTGAGCGCATGGAAACCGGCGTGAGAAATGATCACTTCGCCACGAACTTCCAGTCGATCAGGATAGCCATCGCCAATCAGCCGCAGCGGCACGGAAGGAATTGTGCGCACGTTCTGGGTAATATCTTCACCCGTCGATCCGTCGCCGCGCGTCGCTCCGCGCAGCAGTATACCGTCTTCATAGAGCAGACTGACCGCCAGGCCGTCCAGCTTGGGTTCCGCCGTATAGTCAAGTTCGTCGAGATCCAGCCGTTCCCGCACCCGCCGATCAAACTCACCGAGTTCGTCGTCATCGAATGCATTGTCCAGTGACAGCATCGGAACTTCGTGATGTACATTGCCAAACGCACTCAGGGGTTCGGCGCCGATGCGCTGGGTCGGTGAGTCTGCACTGATCAGCCGGGGATGAGCCTCCTCCAGCGCCTGCAATTCGTGCAACAGGCGATCGTATTCAGCATCGGGGATTTGCGGGTCGTCGAGCACATAATAGCGCTGGTTATGAAAACGGATCTGCTCGCGGAGCTCTTCTACGCGCTGTGCCGGCTTCGTCTTTACGGCCATTGTGGGCCGCATTCGGGGCGCAACGCTGCGGTTTTCATGCTATTGACCCTGCGATGATGCAGCCTTGCGGTGCAGACGATCTTCAACAATGCTTTCACGTACCTGCATGAGTGCCTGGTGCGTGAGTACGCAATGTTGCTCGTCTCTCAGCTCGCCGCCAAGTTCGACAGCAAGGCGTTCCGCTGTATTGACAAAATCATCGAAGGCTTCGACGCCGTCGATTGGTGCAGGTAACTGTAAAAACAGCGTCAACCCGGGTGTCGAAAAAGCCTCCATATCCGAGGCCGGAAAAGTACCGGGCTTAAGCATATTCGCCAGGTAAAATACCGGCTGTCCCCTGCCGGACCGGATAATCATTCGGGAATAGATTTCATGCTCATCGAAACGCAGTTTGTTATGTGCGAAGGCGCTGACCAGGGCCGGTCCTGTAAATTGACCGCCTTGCGCCGCAACCACGGAAATGACCAGCAGGCGTTCCGGGTCCGACGCTAGCGGCTCATCATCGCGTTCATTGACCAGCCGTCCCATGCGCCCCAGTTCCTGCTCGATATCATCGGCATCGAAGTCGTCCTCCGGGTTGTGCTTGCTGATGGTGGGTGTGCGGGTCGCGCTGCGTTTGCGGGGCCGCACCTGAAGACGGGACCAGGCATACACCGCAATGATGATGCCAGCGCCAATCAGCAACAAGATCAGGCGAAGGTCGCTCATGCCGGCTCAGCCAGTCGCGCTTTGAGTGCGCCCCCGGAGAAACTGTCTTGACAAGCTCTGTTCACTCATTTCGTGACCTACACTGCGGCAAGTTGCACGGCCTCATCGACGTCGACGGCGACCAGCCTCGATACGCCGGGCTCGTGCATGGTAACACCGGTCAAGTGGTTGGCGAGATCCATGGTGATCTTGTTATGCGTAATGAAAACAAACTGCACCCGTTCGGACATTTCTCTTACCATGTCACAGAAACGTCCGACGTTGGCGTCATCCAGCGGTGCATCGACCTCGTCGAGCATACAGAATGGAGATGGATTCAGTTCGAAGATCGAGAACACCAGAGCCACTGCGGTTAGCGCCTTCTCACCGCCGGACAACAGGTGAATGGTACTGTTACGTTTTCCAGGTGGCCGAGCCATGATGGTAACACCGGTATCCAGCAGATCGTCACCGGTCATCTCCAGGTAGGCATGACCACCACCGAACAGACGCGGGAACATCGCCTGCACACCGCTGTTGACCTTGTCGAAGGTCTCCTTGAAGCGGGTGCGGGTCTCCCGGTCGATCTTCCTGATCGCGTTTTCCAGCGTTTCCAGCGCCGAGCTGATGTCCTGGTGTTGTGCATCCAGGTAATTCTTACGCTCCGACTGCTCTTCGTATTCTTCGATAGCCGCCAGGTTGATGGGCCCCAGGCGATGAATACGGGTGCTCAGGCGTTCAGCTTCAGCTTCCCAGTTATCTACGCTGGCTTCTTCATCCAGCTCTTCGACCAATAGCGAGAGTTCAAAACCACTGGCGGCGATCTGTTCGAGCAGGGTTTCACCACGCACTTTGATTTCCTGCCAGGCGAGTTTCTCCTGACCCAGCCGGTCACGCAATTTCTGGGTTTCATCATCTTTGCGGTGGCGTTGCTGCTCGTCTTCGCGCAATTTGTGCTCGATGGCTTCCACCCCGCGGCGTTCTTCCCTCAACTCCGTTTCGACCTCGAGGCGTTTCTGCAGCTGGGCTGCCAGCTCTTCCTGCATTGACTGCAGCGGTGCATCATTGTCCGTCAGCGCCTGTTGCAATTCATCACGGCGTTGCTGCAGATGAACCTGCTGTCCGCGCATACGCGCCAGGTTCTGGCTGGTGGTTTCCTGCTCGGTATGCCCGGACTGACATCTCAGTTCCAGCTCATGCGCCTGGTCCCGGTCACGCTGTGCTTCAAGACGCGATTCATTCAGCGCACTGCGCAAACGGTCCCGCTCGGCCGCACGTTGCTCGCGCTCATCAGCCATTCTATCCAGTGTGGCCAGCGCTTTGTGCAAGCGGCTGCGCGCCTCGTCAGCGCTTCTGGTCTCCTCGTCCCGTTGTTCACTGTTTTCGCCAGCTTCCTTGTGCAGCACTGCGCTACGCTTGTGAATCTGCTCCAGCCGCACCCGACGGGCATCGAACTGGGCACGTGCATCACTGAACTGACGATGCGCCTGGTTGGCCTCGACCTGCAGTTCCTCACGGCGAGCCTCCACCTCCTGCAGTTCGCCCCGAGCCGCTTCGAGGTGCTGTTCCAACCCGGCGATTATTTCAGATATTCCTTTAAGTTTAGCCTCCAAGACATTGATTTCTTTTTCTCTCTCAAGCACTCCTGCCCTGGCATCTTCATCGCGGGCAACACGCAACCAGCTACTGCCGATCCAGATTCCATCCGCAGTCACCACCGATTCGTGTGCCTTCAGGGCCGCCCGCAGTTGTAAGGCCTCTGGCAGGGAGTCGGCCGCATAGACACCCGCCAGCAAACCGTCCAGTGACCAGGGTGCGCGCACCTTTGCGGTCAATGGCGTAGCGCTGGCGGCTGGCGGCGCAGCCACAGCGGCTCGGGTATCGAAAAGCGACAAGGCGCCCTGTTTGAGTTCTGCCAACGCATCTACCAGAGCGTCGCCGGTTTCCACGCAGACGGCTTCGAGATAAAACCCCAGCACCGTTTCAACCGCACGCTCCCAGCCACTATCGACGTCGAGCTGCTTGGCGAGGCGCGGCGCCTCGTTCAGACCCTGAGCCCCCAGCCACTGGTTGACAACGCCCTCGCCCTCTCCCAGCGCAGCCTGTTGCAGGGCCTGCAGGGATGCCCGCCGCCCCCCCAGGGCCTGTTGTTCGTTTTGCGCTTCGTGCAATTCTCGCTGCTGGATCCGGGTAGAATCACGCAGCTCATCGATGCGACTGCGCAACTGCTGAAGCTGTTCCTGCAGTTGCTGGGCATGCTGCTGACGTTCGCCCGCCTGCTTTTCGAGTTCACTGATTTCGGCTTCCAGCCCACCGCTGTCGAGTTGCTGCTGCTCCTGTTCAATCCGTTCCTGACGCTGCCCCAGTTGAATCAGGTGACGTTCCAGGTGGTCGATGCGGGTACGCTCCACCTGCGCGGTCTGTGAAGCTTCATTGGCGCGCTCATTAAAAGCATCCCAGTCAGACTGCCAGGCCTGCATGAGCTGTTCGGCCTGCTCGCGTTTTTCCCGCGAATTCTGCGCACGTGAGCCGGCCTGTTCGCGTGCCGGTTCGTTCTCGGCCAGTTCCCTGGCAAGCTGCCCAAGCCGCTGCTCATCGACCTTGATGTGAGCCTGCACTTCGTTCCAGGCCTGCCCGGTTTTCTCCAGCTCTTCCTGCTGATTGCGACGCGTGTCCTTGCTGTGCTGAATAGCCTGCTCGACGCGGGCCACCTCGGCGCCGAGTTCATAATAGCGGCCCTGAACGGCATTAAAACGGTCCGAGGATTCGATGTGCGCTTCGCGACCTTTCTCCAGCGCTGCCTCTACGGCACGTAATTCAGCGGTGACAGCCTGCAGCCGCGTTTCATTCTCCTGGATCAGCTTGCGCCGATCGCCGCTTTCTTCGTGCAGCATCTGGTATCGCAATGCGAGCAACTCAGCTTTCACCCTGCGTTCCTGGTCGCGCAACGCCTTGAAGCGTTCCGCGCTGCGTGCCTGGCGCTTCAGCTTTTCAAGTTGCTTCTCAATTTCTTCTCGTAAGTCATTAACACGAGACAGATTTTCATGGGTATGCCGAATCCGGTTTTCAGTTTCCCTGCGACGTTCCTTGTACTTGGAAATACCGGCAGCCTCTTCGAAGAAGACGCGCAGATCTTCCGGTTTGGCTTCGATCAGACGCGAAATCATGCCCTGTTCGATAATGGAATAACTGCGCGGACCCAGGCCTGTGCCGAGGAAGATGTCGGTGATGTCACGACGCCGGCAGCGGGCATTGTTCAGAAAATAGGCTGACTGACCATCGCGCGAAACCTGGCGTCGCAGGGCGATTTCGCTGTAGTTGGCATACTGCCCGCCCAGGCCACCGTCACTGTTGTCGAAAACCAGCTCAACCGAGGCCTGTGCAACCGGTTTTCGCGCGGTCGATCCGTTAAAGATGACATCCGCCATCGAGTCACCGCGCAGGTGCTTGGCAGAACTTTCCCCCATCACCCAGCGTACGGCATCGATCACATTGGATTTACCACAACCATTCGGCCCGACCACACCGGCAAGGCTGGACGGAAAAAGTACGGTGGTGGGATCGACGAAGGATTTGAAACCGGAAAGTTTGAGCTTGCTTAGCCGCATTCGCGAAAGATACAGATCTGTCTGTCGGCTGACAAGCCTTACATAGCCCCCGGATACAATTTCACCACGGCAAGCGGCTGTTCCCCGGTAACTTGTAGTGTTTACGTCCTATCGGGTATGGTGCGCGCATGTCAACCCAGCCCGGCAAAGACCTCGAGACTTTCGACAATCCGCAGCCCGGACGTGACTACACGGTGCGCATCCGCATACCGGAATTTACCTGTCTGTGTCCGAAAACCGGGCAGCCGGATTTTGCCGTGCTGAACCTGGAATACGTGCCGGATCAGCGCTGTGTCGAACTGAAATCGCTGAAGCTGTACATCTGGTCTTTCCGTGACCAGGGCGCCTTCCACGAAGACGTCACCAACCGCATGCTCGACGAACTGGTTGCGGTCTGTCAGCCTCGCTTCATGCGTCTGACGGCCGATTTCAATGTGCGCGGTGGTATTTATACGACGGTTGTTGCGGAACATCGGGATCCAGCCTGGCAGGCACCCGCAAACGTGGAATTACCCTGACGCGTCTCTGAACGGGCTCCCCGGTATCAGTTCCATTTGAGACACCGACGCCAACCCCATGCCTGAGAACCTTTCACTTTTCAGCTTTCGTGAGAGCACGGTCAGACCATGAGCCTGTTTATCGGCATCGATGTCGGCACATCCGCCTGCCGGGCTTGCGCCATTGACGAGCGCGCCGCAATCGTTGCCGAGGCCAGAATCAACCTCCCCGCCGTGGCGCGAAACGGTGCCCGCGTCGAACAGGATGCCGGTGTCTGGTGGCAGACCCTCACCGAGACTGTGGACCTGCTGTGCAAACGCCTGAACCCGGCCCGGGTCAGCCGCATCGCCGTTGACGGCACCTCGGCGACACTGCTGTTGTGCGACAAACACGGCACGCCGTTGACGCCGGGATTGATGTACAACGATGCCCGCTCGATATCAGAGGCTGGATTGATCCGGGAGGCCGCACCCGCAGACTGCGCCGCACAGGGCGCCAGTTCCAGCCTCGCCAAACTGCTCCACCTCCGTCAAACGATTTCAGACCCCGCCTATCTGGCCTTACACCAGACCGACTGGCTGACGGGCATGCTGAGCGGACACTTTGCCGTCAGCGATGAAAACAACGCCTTGAAGCTGGGTTACGAGCCGCTGCAACGCCGCTGGCCGGACTGGCTGGCCAGACTGGATATACTGCCCGCACACTTGCCGGTGGTCTTTCCGGCCGGCTCGCGTATCGGAACACTGAGAGGGACGCTGACAAGCCGCTGGAAACTGCCGGACGGCGTACAGGTGGTCGCCGGCACCACTGACAGTACAGCGGGCTTTATAGCAACCGGCGCCGGGACGACTGGCACGGCGGTCACTGCGCTCGGCAGCACGCTGGTCATCAAGGTGCTATCCGATCATCCCGTATTCGCTGCACACTATGGTGTGTACAGTCATCGGCTGGGCGATCGCTGGCTGGTCGGCGGCGCCTCCAACGCCGGGGGAGCCACGCTGCTTAAATTCTTCAATCTGTGCGACATTCGCCGCTATACGCGGCTGATAAACCCGCAGCAGGCCACCGGCCTGGACTATTATCCCCTGCCGGCGGCCGGCGAGCGCTTTCCGCGACAGGACCCGGCGCTGCCGCCCAGGCTGGAACCCCGCCCGCCGTCTGATGCCGTATTCTTTCAGGGCATTCTGGAAGGCCTCGCGGCAATTGAGCAGCAGGGCTATCACTTGCTGGCCGAACTCGGCGCGCCTTATCCGCAAAAAGTGCTGACGGTAGGTGGTGGGGCCAATAACGCGGCGTGGATGCAGATCCGTGAACAACGCCTGGCTGTACCTGTGACAAGGGCAGCCCACCAGGAAGCGGCCTTTGGCGCGGCGTTGTTAGCGCTTGGTCTCTAAGCGGTTCTCTTTGACCCAGATCAGTGTGGCACCCGCCACTGCAGCAGGCATGACAAAGAAGTTGACCACCGGGATCATGGTGCACAACATGACCAGACCACCGAATCCCCAGGCCAGAAGAGGACGTTTTCTCAGCCGTGCGCGCTGCTCCTTGAAAAACAGCTGGTGGTTAGCCATCGGATAATCGATGTACTGCACCGTCATCATCCAGGCACTGAACAATACCCATAACGCAGATCCCGCGATATTAAGCACCGGGATAAACAGCAACAGCAGCAATGGAAGCGCGCGCAACAGAAAATAGAGCAGTTTGCGAAGTTCGGAATATATGCTCGGCAGGATATCGCGTAACAGCTGACGCCAGTCGCCTTGCGGCGTTTCCCCGGTCAGATAAGACTCTACGGCTTCCGCCAACAGGCCGTTAAAGGGCGCCGCAATCAGATTCGCCAGAATGGAAAAGCCGTAGAAGATCACCACCAGGCTGGTCAACACAAATACCGGTACGACCACATGGCGCAACCAGTGCAGCCAATCGGGTAATTTGCCTGTCAGGTACTCGGAAGTGCCTTCAACCCAGCCATAGGCCCACCACACCAGACCGCCAAACAACAGGATATTGATCAGCAAGGGCATCAGCACAAAACGTCGCAGACCTGGTTTGCGCAGTAAGGAGAAGCCCTGCAACAGATACCCCGGACCGGCGGACAGATCTTTCATCACTCAACTCGCTTCTGTTATCGACCTAGATAAGCCGCGATGCGTTCAACACCCAGCTGCAGCTGTTGCATCGAGGTCGTATAGGCAAATCGAACGTGCCGAGTTGCCTTGTGGCGGCCAAAATCGATGCCGGGTGTAATGGCCACACCGGCGTTCTCCAGCAGCT
>JBDNAP010000278.1:0-2845 GCA_039768325.1 Thiogranum sp. | reverse complement strand
CGGTGGCGCGGTCGGTAATTATATGGACCGTCAGGAAGCCAAGCTGCGCACGCAATTGCAGAACACCGGCGTCAGCGTGACGCGCGTGGGTGACTCAATCATTCTCAACATGCCCGGCAATGTCACCTTCGCCACCGACTCGAGCAATATTTCCGCTGACTTCTACGCGGTGCTGGATTCGGTGGCACTGGTGATCAATGAGTTCGAGAAAACCTACGTGGACGTGGTTGGACACACCGACAGCACGGGTTCCCAGGAATACAACCAGCAGTTGTCGGTGGCAAGGGCCAGCAGTGTGGCGCGTTACCTCGAGAGCCAGCAGGTATTGCCACAACGCGTCCTGACAAGCGGCATGGGCCCAAACTCCCCGATTGCCGACAATGACACCCCGGAAGGCCGGGCATTGAACCGGCGCGTCGAGATCAGGCTGACGCCGTTGACGTAGGGCCGCCGCCTTCGGCGCAATGGTTCAAGCGCATCATCGCGGACAGCCGACTATTTGCTTGGGTGATATTTAAAGCCAATCCGCCCACCGGGGCGTACTGTTCTCAGGGGCGTCGACAGCATGGATGCTGTCGTCGAGCCTGCATGGATGTATTGACAAGGTGAATTGCCGTCAGGCAAGAGAGGGTGCCCTGGGGTTCAGTGCACCCTTATTCACTGCCCGTAGTGCGCTTCGATCCGATCGGCAAACCGTTCCAGTACCCTGGCCCGTTTCACCTTCAGTGTCGGCGTGATCAGATCATCCTCCACCGTCCAGGGATCCAGGGTAAGAATGACATGGCGAATCTTTGCATAGCCGGGAAATTCGTGGAGCTGCCCCTGCAGGCGTGACAACACCTTGCGCTGCAGGCGCTCGTCTTCCAGGCTGTCGCGTGCAAAGGGATCCAGCCCCAGCTCCCTGCTAAATCCGAACCACAGATCCGGGTTAAGGACTACCACCGCGCCCAGACTCGGCCTGCCTTCACCCACCACCATCACCTGCTCGAACAAGGGGTCCAGGCAGATAGCCGCTTCCATATCCACGGGGGGCACTTTCTCGCCGTTGGACAACACCAGAATGTCCTTGATACGCCCGGTGATATAAATGCGCCCGCCTTCGATACGGGCCTGGTCGCCGGTGTGCAACCAGCCATCGGGGTCGATCATCTCCGCAGTCGCCGCATGATTGTTCCAGTAGCCGAGCATAATGCCGGGGCTTTTGACCAGCAGTTCGTCATTTTCACCAATACGCACTTCGATACCCCGGCAGGGTTCGCCAACACTGGCCGGATCGTTATTGCCGGGACGGTTCACGCTGATAATGGGGCTGGTTTCGGTCAGCCCGTAACCCTGCAGGATTTCCAAACCCAGACCGATGAACGTCTTGGCCACTCTGAACGGCAGGGCCGCACCACCGCAGATAGCGTAGCGTATATTGCCGCCGAGTTTTGCCGTTACCTTGTCACCGACCAGCTTTTTCAGCAGCGGATAAAGCAGCAACACCGGGGACCAGGAGCCGCGTCCCTGCCGGCGTAAAAAATCCCGCCAGCCGATGCGCACCGTGGCATGAAACAGGCTGCGCGCGATGGCCGGCTGTTTTTCCAGCTGCTCCATGATACGGCCGTGAACACGCTCGAAGATACGCGGCACCGCCATCATCTCTGTCGGCTTGACCTGTACCAGGTCCTCTGCCAGCTGGGGCACGGAACGCGCATGCGCGACAATGGCACCGGCCATCATCGGCAGGTAATAGCCGGCCGTTCTTTCCAGCGTGTGCGAAAGCGGTAAAAAGGACAGGAACACCTCCCCGACATAACAATCCACGGAAGCCACCGCGGCGTGCGCCACTGACAGCATATTGTAGTGACTGAGCATGACCCCCTTGGGACGCCCGGTCGTGCCGGAAGTGTAGACGATGGAAGCCAGTGCGTGGGGATCGCCACCACGGCGCTTCATATCCGCCGCGGTCAGCGGCAACCAGTCATCGACAAAACGCAGACGTTGATCACTCTCGAGGGCTGCCGTTTTTTCTGCGTCTTCACCCGGCGCATCCAGAATCAGTACGCGCTGCAGGGTTTCGTCAGCCTGCAGGGCAGGCAGCAGTTTCTTCCACTGCGCCAGATTTTGCAGCAATAGCAGTTTGACTGCCGCGTCGTCGAGGATATAGGCAATATTGTCGGGGCGGTCCTCTATATACAAAGGTACCGAAACCAGCCCTTCAGCCAGCACGGCGAGGTCGAAGCAGACCCAATCGAGACCACTGCGCAGACGGATAGCGACACGCTCACCGGGCTCAAATTCTTCTCCCGCTACCGCGGCTCGCCATCGCGCCACCCGGGCGGCGACTTCCCGCCAGCTGCTGTCGACCCAGGTCCTGGACGCTTTATTGTAGTTTCGATAGGCGGTCAGATCCGCTGTGCGCCGGACCCGCTCATAAAACAGACCGTCCAGCGTACCCGCTGCTTCAACCGTGATCAGATCTTCCTGCAAATCATTCATAACCTTCTATATGTACACGGAATCTCCGCCAATGCAACTTTTCGGGTAGAATGCAGCTCCATGAAACTGATCATCAATGGCAAAACCGAGCAGTTGCCGGAGGGCATGAACGCCGCCCGGCTGATTGAACAGCTGGGCCTGACGAATGAACGCCTGGCCATGGAAGTCAACCGGGAAATCGTGCCACGCAGCAGTTTCGAGACCCATATTTTCAAGGCGGGTGACCAGATCGAAATCGTGCGCGCCATCGGCGGCGGCCAAACTCGAAACTAAGGAGAACAGCATGTCGACTGTCATGAAATCCACAACACCCGTAAATGCAGATCCGTTGATGATCGACGGTGTTGCCTATCAATCCCGGCTG
>JBDNAP010000277.1:0-3263 GCA_039768325.1 Thiogranum sp. | reverse complement strand
TTACTGGTAGTAACGCCCAGTCTCGCGCTGGCCCAAGCGTTTAACTTTCTGCCCGACCGGGGGGCTGCGTATCTGAGTTTTTATCTCGATAACGATCTCTTTGGTGGCTCTGATCAAAATTACACAAACGGGGCCCGCCTGTCGTGGATCTCCGGCGCGCGCGACCCGGAGGAGTTTGGTCCCATCCAGAACGGCTTACGGAAACTCAGCGGTGACGCAGACAGCCTACGGATATTCAGGCGAATTTCCGGTTTCGATGATCCCAAGGAGGTAGAGTACAACTATGGGTTTTCTATTACGCAGCTAATGTTTACCCCAAAGGATCCGGCTGCCCTTGAGGCGCCGCCCGGCGAACGGCCTTACGCGGGATGGCTGGGTATCAGCCTCTCGATTCACACAAAGGATTCCCATGCACAGAATTCCGTAGATCTTGCATTCGGAACAACGGGGAGAAGGGCTTACGCGAAACAAACGCAAGACTTTGTTCATGACATTCGTGGTATTGATAAATTCAAAGGCTGGGACAGCCAGATTCCATCGGAACCGACGTTGAACATTTATTACACTCAGAAGCGACGCCTGACATTTCTCGAAACTGAAAGGGGTGATTTTGCCATCGACGGTTTTGGCGAATGGCGTTTAGCGTTCGGTAATTTCCGCAGCGATACTGACGTCGGTGCATTGATACGTTTCGGCTGGCATTTGCCAGTTGATTTCTCGGATCCCCGGTTGCTGGTCACCGCATATTCTCATCAGCCCTTCAAGACCGGCCGCCGGCAAGAGAGCAATTGGTCCCTTTACGGTCTGGCCGGAGCGCGGGGCGCAGCGGTGGCACACGACATTACGCTGGACGGTCCGGTCTTTGAGGACTTCGATACGGGCGTGAAACGTGAACCTCTTGTGGGTGAGATTTATGCCGGTTTCGGCATCCGCTACCGGCGCATCGTATTGAGCTACGTTCATACTTTCCGCTCACCCGAATTTCGCGAACAAAACAATAGCCAGGACTTCGGGTCGCTTGCTTTGAGTTACCGGATTGGTTCCCGATATCAGCACAAATAGACTTTCCCACCCGAAACAACGTGGTCATACGCAAAAGATGGCATCGGATAATACGCCCCTTTCATTAACTGTTGAATTGCACTCAATATTGAACCACTTTTGCATTGCAGCTTGATCCGACCGTGAACTTCTATTTCTTTGAAACCTTGAAGAAATGCATGGCCTTAGGTGGTCCACACAAAAATGCGAATTTGGGTCATACGAGCATGCAAATCAACAGGCAGTGCAAATGTCGAACTTCGGTTTGGGGTCGATGGTTCCGTCGAGACATGTAGGTTATCCTTCACTGCTTGCCGGACAGGTCACCGCAAGCACAGGCTGATGCTGGAGAAAGCGTTGACACTCCTGAACTCCTTGGAAAAGGTAGACTCATGTATTCGACCCGACGCGTAGAATTGATGGCAGCCGTGGCCCTGCTCGGGCTGCTTATCGTTGGCACCGTGCTGGTGCTGCACCCCTTCATCATTCCCTTGATCCTGGCGGCCGTGTTCGCCTATGCCAGCTGGCCGGTGTACGAATGGCTGCTGGCGCGCCTGCACAAGCGTACCGGGCGCGCGGCCACGCTCATGACGGTGCTGCTGTTGCTCACACTGGTGACCCCCTTCGCGATCATGGCAGTGAGCCTGGTGGACAATGCGGTAGAACTGTTGCGTTTGTTGCGCGAGTCCCTGAACCGGCCATTGCCGGAGCCGCCGGGGTGGCTGGATTCCTTACCGCTTGCCGGAGCCTACCTCAAGGGTAAATGGCTCGTCCTGATGCAGGAGGAAGAAGGCGCGCTGCTGCTCCAGATCAAGCAATACCTGCTGCAACTGCCGCTCAAGGACTGGGCCATCACGGCGGGTGGCGCACTCGGCAAGGGTGTCGTGCTGATCACCTTCAGCGTGCTGATCTGTTTTTTCTTCTATCGCGACGGTCCGGCGATCACGGCGCGAGTTCAGGCGGTAATGGAGCACCTCGCCGGCCACCGGGCCAAGCACCTGATCGAGACCACTGCAGGTACCGTGTCGCGGGTGGTGAATGGCATTCTGGGGACAGCGCTGGCGCAGTCGGCCCTCGCGCTGATCGGCTTCTGGATTGCGGGTGTTCCGGGCGCCATGCTGCTAGGCCTGTTGACCTTCTTTCTCTCCATCATCCCCATGGGGCCGCCATTGGTGTGGATTCCGGCCGCAGTTTGGCTTTATTTCCATGGTCAGACCGTCTGGGCGATTTTCATGCTCGCATACGGAATAGTGGTGATCAGCAGCATCGACAATATCGTCAAACCTTACCTGATCAGCCGCGGCGGGACCTTACCGTTGCTGCTGGTGTTCATGGGGGTGCTGGGTGGCCTGATGGCGTTCGGTTTTATCGGCGTGTTCCTGGGGCCGGTGATCCTGGCGATTGGCTACTCACTGCTGGCGGAGTGGATGAACCCGTTAGCACAAACAGGCCAGCAGGTCGCAGCAACTCCAGCCGAGACCGGACCGCCGGAGTCCGCCTCCAACTAGGCCTGAAAAGGGCCTGTCAGAGGACCTTACAGACCGACTTGCCATCCACCAAGGAAAGCGCTTTGCAGTGCAGGGATTCCTGTCCTGGTCCACCGGATCTTTCTGTCTACAGTTCCGACAATAACATTCTGAACCGATGGCCCTTATTGTATCCTTCAACCGGAAACTCACAAGCATCGTTTTCGGAGGTCAGGATGCTCACCAACCCGAAGCCACCGCAGATCAATCTTCCCAATGGTTCGCAGAGCTGTGTTAAATCGGCGAGGGCTCACACATCAGTACCTCAGCCCTGCCGGGTGACATCACAGAGCTTGCGCATTTCGAGCGGAACATTCGGCGGGCATTCACCACATTGCTCGTTACCCGGCACCGCATAATCTATTTTTGCCGGATAGGCAAGGTCCAGAGCGTTCATAACGGCTACAAACTCTTCCAGAGTCTTACCGCCACCCAGTCGTGCATTGCCCTCCTTCTCCTGACCAATGGTAGATACATGTTTATGCTGGTAATCATGGCCTGGATAGACCAGGGTGTCATCGGGCAGTGTGAAGAGCTTGTCGTGGATGGAGCGATACAAAGCCTCGGCATCGCCACTCTGGAAATCGGTCCTCCCGCAGCCGTCAATCAACAGCGCATCACCGGTAAACACCCGTCGCGTATCACCCTGCTCCAGCAGATAACTGTGATGTGTTGAGGTGTGCCCCGGGGTATACA
>JBDNAP010000276.1:0-3443 GCA_039768325.1 Thiogranum sp. | reverse complement strand
GCTCAAGACCAGACTGCACAAGATGCCGCGGGTCACCAACGATAGTGAACTGTGCGCTGAGTTGTGCGCGGTACCTGCCAGATGCTCAGGTCAGCAGAAACGCGCAGCTGGTGAGGCGTGAATAGATCTTACGGCCATTGCCAGTAGCCAACAGCAATCAGAACCTCTGGCAGACCACACGGCATCAAGTCTTGCGCGATGAAGCGGTCTCAGCTCTATCCGGTTCCTTGACTGTGACCATCAACAGCAGCCCGATGGCGAGGAAAACCAGGACAGTAGCAAGCCCCGCCCGCTGTGAACCTGTCCACTGCACCGTCACCCCGAGACAGAACGGCCCGGCGAACGCGGTCGCCTTGCCCGCCAAGGCATAGAGTCCGAACATTTCCGTTTCGATTCCGGGCGGTGACAGCCGGGCCATCATCGATCGACCGGCGGCCTGCGCCGGACCGACGAATATACCCAGCATCACTGCCAATGCCCAGAAACCCCACTCGTCCCGCGTCAGCACAAGTCCGCACCCTGAAACAATCAGCCCTGCCAGCGCCAGCATAATTGTTCTCCTGGAGCCGATGGCATCGTCAATCCAGGCAAAGGCTGCAGCACCCGCACCTGCCGCCACATTCAGAACTATGCCGAAAACAAGAATATCTTCCGGCGTCATGCCGAACTCGGCAGCTGCAAAAATGCCGCCGAAGGCGAACAACGTAACAAGCCCGTCGGTGTAAGCCATGTGGGCGAGCAGAAACCGCAGTATGGCCGGGTTACCTCGAACAAGGCGAAGGGTCCGCGGTAACTGGCGCAAGCCTTGGCGCGATGCCTCTGCGAGGCTGAGGCCGGTAGCGGGACGGTCCGGCGTGAACACAAACAGCGGAAGTGAGAAAACAGTGAACCACACGGCGACGAATATGGCCGTTGCCCGCACCGGTTCGGCCAGCGCGGCATCGAGGCCGAACACGGCCACTCCGTTATCCTTCACGATCCACAAACAGATAACGAGACAAACAAGTCCACCGGCATAGCCGATCGCCCAGCCCCACCCCGAAATGCGTCCCAGCGCATCCGGCGGCGTTATGGAGGGCAGCATGGCGTCGTAGAATACAATGGCGAAATGGTAGGTGACCGTGGCTGTCGTATAGACGATTAGAGCAAGCATAACGAAATCAGACTCAGGCTTCACGAACCAGAGGAGTCCGGTCAGCGAAATGCTCAATCCACTGAAGGCCAAAAGCCAGGGTTTGCGCGGCCCCCAACAATCCGCAACAGCTCCAAGCAGTGGGCTGCCGATGGCAATGATCAAACCTGCAACCGTCAGGGCCCGCGACCATAATATGGTTCCTTCCACTGCAGTTGCAGCAACGGCCTGTGTAAAATAGGCCGCGAAAATAAATGTCGTGATGACCGTAGGAAACGCCGAGTTTGCCCAATCATAGAAACACCACGCGGCAAGACCCAGTCTGCCCGATCGGCCCGCGGCCGCCCGAACTGCGGGTACAGCATTTGGGTCAGTCGCGGGTTTGCCCATCGTCTTTCCTCCGCCGCGCCAGGTCGTCGCTCCCGGCCATGTCCGGTTCACCGCTGCTGGCAAGCATGGCTGCCCGCACTCTTTCCTTTAGCTCTGCCGCCGCGGAAAAATCCGTACCAGCTGGCATTTGGGGCTCTAACACCTCGATGGTGACGTCACCATGACGCGGAAACCACTGCTCGCCGCGCAGGATTGACCGGGTGCCTCGAATGACGACCGGCAAGACCGGGCTGGCGATGGCGCAGGAGATGGAGAAGGCTCCGAGCCGGAATGGCAGCAGGCCGGGCATCCGATAGAAGGTTGCCTCTGGGAAAATCACAAGTTGCTGACCGCCCCGGGCCAGTTGCTTGAACGCTTCGGCGTCCTCCGCCCCGGCCTGCGCAATTGCTCGTTCGGTGAATTGAGTGCCGAGCCTGCGCAAGAAGGGACCGGCGACCCATTGATCAGCCAGCTCGCGCTTGGCGACGATTGCAGGTTCGCCTGGCAGCACACGCGCCAGCACCAGTGAGTCGAAATAACTTGAGTGATTGACCACGATGATGCTCACATCGGACGTGAGCCGGTCCTGCCCATGAATTTCGACGCGGATACCCATCAGCCACAAGGCCACCCTCGCCATCACGCGCACGAATTTCCATCGCCGTGCCCGGCCTGGCAGCGACAGCACGCCAGACCAGGTGATCGCACCAACCAATACCAGCACAGCCCACCACCACGCAGCATAGGCCACATCCGCGACAGCCCGTGCAAAGCGCCTTATACGCGGCACGCCGGACATCAGTCGCAGACGAACAATCTGCAACCACAGGGAACGCACCGGTTTCCCGAGCTTGCCTGTCTCGTAGAGTTCCCGCGTCGTCGACCGGCGGATCTTTCCACTTGACGTTTTGGGCACGGCATGCGGCGTAGCAATGACAATCTCGTCGGCCGGCATGCCGAGAATGTCTGATGCGCAGTTTGCCGCGGCCTGCTCCAGCTGGGTACGGAGTTTATCGTCAGTGCTGCGCGCCTCCGCGACAATCACCAGTCGTTCCGAGTTGGTACGTGCATCAGGCGTCGCGAACACTGCAACACAACCCTTGCGAATACCCTGAAGGTCACCAATCGCCTGCTCGATCTCTTCCGGATAGACATTGCGACCGCCCTTGATAATGATGTCCTTCACCCGGCCGGTGATGAAAATGTTGCCATTGGCGATGTATGCGAGGTCTGCGCTGTCGAGCCAGCCATCGCTGATCAGCGTGGCCGATTTCTCGGGCAACCGGTAATAGCCGGACGTGGCCGAAGGCCCGCGAAACTCCAGCCTGCCCTGATGCCTCTCCGGTAGCTCGCGTCCCAGGCTGTCGACGATACGCACCTCATGACCCGGCAGGGGCATGCCGCTCGACACGAAAGACATCGCATCGGCGTTTACCGCGCCTGCCTTTACCGCCAATCCTGATACTGACAAGGCCTCGCGACTGATCTCCTCGACGATTGGCTCTTTCTCTATCGCTGAGAAAGCGAGACCTACCGAACTCTCGGCGAGGCCATACACCGGGGTCATCGCCTCGGGCTTGAAACCATAATGCCCGAACCGCTCCGTGAACCGTCGGATCGTCTTCGGACTCACAGGCTCAGCCCCGTTTGCCACCATGCGCAGGGACCCGAGATCCAGCCCCTCGAGGGCGGCCTCATCGATTTTGTTGAAGCAGAGTTCAAAAGCGAAGTTGGGCGCAGCGGAGAGCGTGGCCTTGTTGCGATGAATCGCCCAGAGCCAGCTTTCCGGGCGCACTATGAACCGCAACGGCGACAGCACGACAACCGGTGCTGCATAGTAGAGGCTGCCGAACCAGGCACCAATCAGGCCGAGGTCATGATAGAGCGGCAGCCAGCTCACGAAGACGTCCCGCGAAGATGCGCCGATGAAACTGCCCATGGC
>JBDNAP010000275.1:0-7754 GCA_039768325.1 Thiogranum sp. | reverse complement strand
CCGCTGATTTTGAACGGTTCGACCAACGCCTGAAAGAGGAAACCCGGCTGTTGGGGCAATGGTTCAAGGATGGTGCGTTTTCCTCACAAGTGCCTGTCTGCGGACTTGAATTGGAAGCCTGGTTGATCGATGGTCAGGCATTGCCGGCGCCGGTGAATCAGCAGTTTCTGGACAGCATGAACGATCCACTGGTGGTTCCGGAGCTGGCAAAATTCAATGTTGAACTCAACGTCGATCCCCAGTCGCTGCACGACAAGGCGTTAAGTCGTCTGCACAGGAGCCTGCAGCAGACCTGGGATGATTGCCAGCGTGTTGCGGCCGGAATTGATACCCGCCTGGTGATGACAGGCATCCTGCCCAGTGTCTCCCAGCAGGATCTGACCCTGATCAATATGTCGGAACTCAAACGCTACCGGGCATTAAACGAACAGGTGTTACGATTGCGTGAAGGCAAACCTCTGATGCTGGAGATCCACGGGCGTGAACACCTCAACCTTACTCACCAGGATGTCATGCTGGAGTCGGCGGCGACATCCCTGCAGTTGCACCTCAAGGTCGCAGTCGAGGATGCAGTGCGCTATTACAACGCCGCGCAGATCGTCTCGGCACCCCTGGTCGCCGCATCGGGCAATTCGCCGTTTCTGTTTGGCCGGCAGCTCTGGGATGAAACCCGTATACCTTTGTTTGAACAATCGGTAGAGGTTGGCGGATTCGCCGGTGCCAGTCGTGGGCCGGTGCGGCGGGTCAGTTTCGGAACCGGCTATGCCAAGGAATCGTTGTTCGAGTGCTTTGTCGAGAACGAACAGCATTTCCCGGTTCTGTTGCCAATCCAGTTTGACGAGCCCGACCGGGAAATGCGCCATCTGCGTCTGCATAACGGCACTATCTGGCGCTGGAACCGGCCACTGGTCGGGTATGACGATGACGGCACGCCACATCTGCGTATTGAACACCGTGTGTTACCCGCCGGACCTACTGTCATCGACAGTATTGCCAGTGCGGCATTCTTCTATGGTCTGGTACATGCCCTGGCGAGCGGCGATGTGTTGCCGGAAGGTCAGCTGCCCTTCGCCACGGCGCGCGATAATTTTTATGCTGCTGCCCGTGACGGTCTGGATGCGCACATCATCTGGCTGGATGGCCGCAAGATGCCGGTACAGGCCCTGTTGCTCGATCACCTGGTCCCCCTGGCCGGCTACGGACTGGACTTGCTGGAGATCGCCGCCGAAGACCGTGACCTGTACCTGGGTATAGTCAGGGAGCGGATTGGCAGTTCCTGTACCGGCAGCAACTGGCAGCGTGCCTACGTGACGCGACATGGCTGTGATATGCAGTCCTTGACCGAGGCTTACTATGAACGGCAGCAGACCGGCACGCCGGTGCATGACTGGGACAGCTGACGGAGTAATCTATGGGTTCCTTGTTACGCCATTATGAGGAGTTACCGGACGGACTGCTGGAAGCCCGGCCGACGCAGCTTTCTGATGTGCTGGGCGGCCCGTCGCTGATCCATTTGCCGGGGCGGCGCCAGCAGCCTTTGTTTGTCTCAGTTCTGTTGCACGGTAACGAGACTACCGGTTTTCTGGCCTTGCAGACCGTGCTGTTACGCTATCAGGGCAAAGAGCTTCCGCGTGCACTGAGTATATTTATCGGAAATGTTGAAGCGGCGCGAGACGGATTGAGGCGCCTGGCGGGACAGCCGGATTACAATCGAGTCTGGCCAGGCACTGAGTATCCCGACAGCCCGGAAAAACGCTTGATGGCAGAAGTCGTTGACATCATGCAGCGACGCCGGCCTTTTGCCAGTGTGGATATCCATAACAACACCGGGATTAATCCCCACTACGCCTGTATCAATCGCATCGAGCACCGCTTTATGCACCTTGCCAGCCTGTTCAGCCGGACACTGGTTTATTTCATACGCCCGGCTGGCGTGCAGTCCATGGCGTTTGCCCAACTGTGTCCGGCACTCACCGTGGAATGCGGGAAAGTCGGGCAGAACGCCGGTGAGGTACATGCCCGGGAATTCCTCGATGCCTGCCTGCACCTGAGTCAGATTCCGGATCATCCCGTGGCTGCGCACGATGTGGATCTGTTTCACACGGTTGCAACGGTACGGGTGCCCGGTGCCTACAGCTTCGGTTTCGGCGAGCAGCCGGTGGACATCTGTTTTATCAATGATCTGGATCACCTGAATTTCCGTGAGTTGCCGGCCGGCACGACGCTGGCTCAACTCGATGGCGTTGACGGATTGCCGCTGCAAGCCCTGGACGAGCAGGGACGCGAGGTTGCCGACAGATTCTTCCGCGTGGAAGCCGATATGTTGCGGACCACCCGGGCACTGATGCCGTCGATGTTCACCCTGGATGAACAGGTGATCCGGCAGGACTGTCTGGGATACCTGATGGAACGTTATCCACTGCCTGACTAGGCCGCTAGCGCGTATCGGTCAAGCCGGAAAGCCTGAGTTCCGGTTTGTTCTGGTCGATAAAGAACTTGAAGTGCTTGAGAAAATTCATGCCCAGCAAGCCGTCGGCTGATTGCAGGCTGGCTAAACCCAGAGCCGCAACTTCAATATTCGCCACGTTCTGATCGCCGATGGATAAGTTGTCCAGCCGATATACCGCGCCTTCGACCAGGCCATTGGCGGTGCTGAACAGCTGTAAGGACGGTCTGGCCGGTTTGAATAGGCCGGCAGCAACTAAAATATCATCCCGCAATACAGTCATCGATGCGCCGGTATCAATTAACAAGCGCACCGTGACCCGGTCGTTTATCCGAGCGTCAATCAGAAAGTGTTCACCTTGACGTGTCAATGGTATGGAAACCTGGCTGGCTTGTGAGAAAGTGACGGTGTCTTCTATCTGGCTTAACAGTAGCCGCGCTTCATCCGATACACGGGGATCTGACTCGACAAGAAACAGTGATTGCCGCGCTTCATCCAGCCGGTTCTGAGCAAGCTGTGCCCGTGCGAGCGCAATGAAATAGGGCGAGTAGTCCGGTTCCACCTGTACCAGATATTCATACAACGCCAGTCGAGTCAGCTGTTCATCGGCAATTTGCAGTTGTCGGTCATGGTCGGCGACATATGTTCTTATCCGCTCTGCTATCAGCGCTAACTGCGGTGCCCGGTATTCATAGGACTTCGCGTCGTACAGGGTTTCGATGGCCTGCCTGTGCTGACCCTGCAACCAGTAAAGCCTGGCACGCAGCAACAGTACGTCGACATCACGATACTCTTCATTCAGATAAGCTGACAGAATTTGATCGGCATGGAGGTAATCTTTAACCTGGAGTAGAGTGTTGAGGTATTGAATCAGGGTCACCCGGTATTGTTCTCTGCTGCTCTGGCTATCCGGTGCGTTAAACAACTGCATGGCCTGCTGGTACTGACCCGTTGACAGCATTTTCTCAAATACAGAGCTTAGCGGTGAGCCAGGCTTATCCGCTACATACTGGTCTTCTTGCCCGAACCGGACGCTGTTTCTGCCGGCCCCACCGGGTAAACTGCTGTCGGGCCGCAGTTCGGCGGATGGAGATATATCCTGCGCAGACCAGTGCCGGTGGGTATGCCATCCCAGCACCCATCCCGCGCATAAAACCAACAGCCATTTTACATGTTTTGACATTGGCGCTACCAAGCTTGCCTTGAACCCAATGGTACTGCCTTAAGCGCCCGGCTGCCCAGCCTCCGCTATGCAATCGGTCCCGCTCAAGCGGGTAAACTTTCCGGCCTGCGAGGATGTGGACAGAAGCCCGGCTTGGGGCTGTGTTTCCGTAGTGTTAACAGACCCTAACAGGATTTAGTAGCCGGGTGTACCGAGATCGACGTCCCCTGGGATCATTTGCAGGCGCGTCACGCCGGTTTTGAATGTTCCATCCGGATACAGTTCCAGCCAGCGGTAGCCGGGGGGAATCATGTCGACCGCGAATTTCTCACTGTTGGGTAAAAACTGAACACAGGTTGATGGTGTGGACAGCAGTTGAACATTGTTTCGTTGTTGCTCAAACGTCTGATGGACATGGCCCCAGATAACAGCGCGCACCTGTGGGTGTCTGTCTATGACGGTGAAAAATGCCTTTGGGTTGTCGACTGCCATGGTGTCCAGCCAACGACTGCCCATATTGACGGGCTGGTGGTGTAACCAGACAAGCGCGGGTAAATCAGGGTGAGAAGCGAGTACGTTGTCGAGTTCGTCCAGTTCGGTGTCTGCAAGGTGTCCACCGTCGCTGCCTGTTACAGTGGAGTCCAGGAACACCAATAGCCAGCCACCGACAAGAGTGTAACGGCGGCTGTAAAGACGGCCGCATTCTGAGTTTTCGCGTAACGCCACCGCTTCGTCGTGGTTGCCGGGCAGGCAATAGACCGGTACACCTAATCGGCTGAAACTGCTGTGCAGGTGCTGGTAGGCTTGCGGCGAGCCGTCGTGGGCCAGATCCCCGCTGGCGACAACCAGATCCGGTGGCTGAGTTCTGACAGCGAGGTCAACGACTAGCTGCAGGCAGTCATGGGTGTTGAGCCCCAGCAGCTGCCCGCGCGAATCCGCATACAGATGTGTATCCGTAATCTGGGCAACGTGAAGTGGCTTACGCGTTGTTTGCATTTTCTCATTCAACTAGTCAATCACCTTGATAAGAACCTTTGCATTACGCTGGTAGTTGTACATATCGCGTCTTTTTACAGGAAGTTTTGAAAGTTCAACGTTCTTAAAACCACGCTCCCGGAACCAGTGTGAGGTTCGGGTGGTCAGTACAAACAGCTTTTTCATCTCTTTATGTCTTGCCCGGTGCTCTACCGCTTGCAGCAGGCTGTCACCACGTCCCTTGGACCGGTAGTCACTATGCACAACGAGGCAGGCCAGTTCGCCGATGTCGCCATCGTACGGATAAAGTGCGGCGCAGGCTATGATCATGCCATCACGTTTGACGACAAGGAAATGGTCAATTTCCATTTCCAGCAATTCGCGCGAGCGTTTGACCAGAACACCTTCAGCTTCCAGCGGCGCGATCAGCTTGAGGATGCCGCCGACGTCATCAATACTGGCCGGGCGAAGACCTTCATAGATTTCGGCGCTGATGAGTGTGCCTATACCATCGCGTGTAAACAGTTCCAGCAGCAGGCCACCATCAGTATTACCATCTATCAGGTGGGTGCGTTTTACGCCGCGGCGGCAACTGTCCACGGCGTTGTTGAGGTGGCGAAGCCACTCGCGGTTGAATTTTCTGCGTGAGCGCAGGAGTTGTTCGGCCTCGAGTAGAGAAAGCTGCCGAATCAGGCGGCGACTACTGTCACGTAATCCGCTGCGGTCCACCAGCAGCACCAGTTTCTCCGCGTGCAGCGCGACCGCCGCTGCGGTGGCAATTTCTTCAGCGGTGATGTTGAATATTTCTCCGGTGGGAGAATAACCGAGTGGCGACAGTAACACGATCCGGTCGGCGTCCAGCTGTTGATGGATGCCGGGTGCATCGATACGGCGCACCTCGCCAGTATGACAGTAGTCGACGCCGTCCCGAATACCGAGCGGTTTGGCGGTAACGAAATTTCCGGTTGCTATGCCGATACGTGCACCGGCCATGGGGGTGTTGACCAGTCCCATGGAGAGTTTGGCTTCTATCTCGACCCGCAGGCTGCCGACCGCATCCTTGACCCCGGCGAGTGCGTCATCGTCAGTGACCCGGAGCCCGTTGACATAACGGATTTCTGAATGCGTTTGTTTGAGGCGATGTTCGATCTGCGGCCGGGCGCCGTGAACCAGTACCAGTCTGATCCCCAGGGTGTTGAGCAGCGCAATGTCGTTGACCAGCTGGTCGAAATGCCCGTCTACCGCTTCGCCGCCGAACATAATCACGAAGGTTGATCCGCGGTGCGCCTGTATATAGGGTGCGACCTGCCGGATACTGGCAACTAAAGCCTTATCTTGTTGAGTTCTCTGTTTTATTGTCATGGTAACGTTTTCCTGGCTTGTCCATTGCCTCCGGCGACAGTGGGTTTTCTCATCTTGAGCGGGTCGTCGTCAACGGGCTCATACAGAACCGGTGTATCAGTCTTCGAAGTAATTCAATCGCCGGTGTGATACGGTCTTCGGCCAGGTATTCATCAGGCTGATGGGCCTGATCGATGTCACCGGGCCCCAGTATCACGGTGTCAATGCCGAGCTGGTTGAAATAGGGGCCTTCGGTGCAAAAGGCGGCGGACCCTGCATGGTAACCGGTGAGTTCCTCCGTGCTGCGTACAATTGCCGAGTTAGCGGCGGTTTCCATGGCCGGCGTGCTTTCAACCAGCGGGCGGCAGCTCAGCTCGAGTCCGCTGTTTTCCAGTACTCTACGCAGACGGTGTTGCAGGGTTTCCCGCAATGCCCCGATTTCCATGCCGGGTAAGGGGCGCAAATCGATGTGTAATTCACAATCTGCACAAATCCGGTTTGGGTTGTCGCCGCCGTGTATGTGGCCGAGGTTCAGTGTCGGGACCGGGATGTCGAACAGCGGGTTCTGGTTCCGGGCCTGCAGTTCCCTGCGCCAGTCCAGCAGTTCACCCAGCACTTTGGTCATGCCTTCGAGTGCATTGTTTCCCAGTGCCGGATCGCTGGAGTGCCCGGAGCGGCCGCGTATATGAATGGACTCCATCATAATGCCCTTGTGCAGGCGTACCGGACGCAGGCCGGTAGGCTCGCCAATAACGGCATATCGTGCCTGTGGGCGTTGCGCATCGACCAGTGCACGGGCGCCGTCCATAGAGCTTTCTTCATCGGCAGTGGCGACGAGGATGAGCGGTTCCTTGAACTGCGCGGGAGAAAACGAGGCGGCTGCGTCAATGGCCAGGGCCAGAAACGCTTTCATGTCGGAGGTGCCCAGTCCAAACAGTCGGCCGTTGGCTCTGGTCAGTTGAAATGGGTCATAATTCCAGCGCCCTTCGTCGTATGGAACCGTGTCGGTATGACCGGCCAGCACCAGGCCGCCGGGGCCGTTGCCGAGTGTGGCAATGAGGTTCGCCTTGTCCGGCTGACTGTCAAGGGTAAGAATCTCTGTCTGATAACCCAGGTCGTCGAGCCAGTTGGCAAGAAGGTTGATGAGCGGACGATTGCTCTGATCATGGTCTGGGTTGGCGCTGCTGATGGACGGTGTCGAAATCAGCGCCTTTATCATGTCCAGCAAAGCGGGCGGTTTCTGCATGGTTTGCTAGCGTAACTCTAATTGGATACTGGGAAAAGAATGTATTTGCCGGACTGGCGTCAGCCGCAGAACTATAGTTACACCGCATCGCTGTGTGTGGAGCAGTGGGCCTGGGAATTTCTGCGCCGGAACAAAGCCTATCAACAGGACTGGCGGTGGTTCTGGGCGACATGGCAGTCACTCGAAGCGCGTTACGGGAAACCACCAGAGCGTGATTTTCAGCGCTGGGAGAGAGATCCAGACGCCTACAGGATGGTTGATGACTCATCCGCTGAATGCCGGGTTGATCAGGACAAGATGCTGATAGAGTGCTGGATGGGTGCGAAATGGGGTTTTTATAAGTTTCCGCTTGATCCGGCCACGCGGCAACCGGTAATTGGCGAGCAATTGACCTGGCGCGAAGCGGATGAATCGGCGCAGCTGGTGGAGGATGCCGATTCCACTTATCTGCACGGAGAGGCTCGGCATGTGGCGCTTGGTTTTGAGCTTGATCTGCCACTGCGCAGGCAACTCGAACTGGCCAAGCGTTTTCTGCAATTACGTCAGGCAAGATTGCGGCGTGAGGGAAAAATCACCATGCGCCT
>JBDNAP010000274.1:0-3061 GCA_039768325.1 Thiogranum sp. | reverse complement strand
GGTCGGCTTGAAGTGTTATCGAAATTCCGCAAAAATTACTGCATCGAAACCTCACAAAATCAAGGGCAACGGCTAGCCGTGACGCACTATTTTCGCCAATCATTCAACGATGTTAGCGCAATGTGTGAGGCCGTACGCGCGTGGGATGTGGAATTCTATCCGATGGCCAAATTGCAGAATGGCGGCTCTGGCGGAGCGTTTGTTCAGACATTCGGCCGCGGCTTCGAATACGGCTATGCGAAGTTTACGCCCGGGCTCCATATGTTCGGCGCACCGCCAACAGGCCTGATTACGTTCAACGTGATGGAACCCGCGACGAGGCATTACTGGCTGCGCGGCCACGATCTGGACGACGGAATGGCGTGGGTGTTCCCTGCTGGAGCTGAGTTACGAAGTATGTCCCCGCCCGGCTTTCAAAGTCACTCTCTGTCCGTTTCGGAAGAGCGTGTTGAACAAGTCGCGGCAGCACTTGAGATCAATGTACCGCTGCCGTCGAAACGCGTGGAGGTGTTCTCTGTGCAACCGGAAGTTCTCGCGCTCGTCCGCCAGCATATGCGTGCACTGCGGGGTGGTGGGTCCGGGGCGTTTCCGTTTGATCCCGTCCGCGAGGTTCTGCGGCTGTTGGTTCCGCGGTGGCTTGCACCGGACTCTTACGGTAATCCGATACGAGCTCGGGATGTTGCTGTCAGCAAGTGCCTGGAGCTCATTGAAGACCATGACATAGGCAGATTGCCGATCGACACTCTGCTTGACGAGTGCAACATGAGCGAGAGAACCCTTCTTTATGCGTTTCGCGAGCGTTTTGGCGTGACGCCAGCCGCACTCATAAAATCAAGACGGTTGGCAAAAGCCAGGTCGATGCTTCGACACGCGGATTCCGAAAAAGCTACCGTGGGTGACATCGCTGCGCTTTTCGGTTTCTGGCACCTCGGTCAGTTTGCGGTCGACTACCGGAAAACCTTCGGCGAACGGCCTTCTGAAACACTCAAGGGATTGCCACGCATCAAATAGCTAAAACGTTATTGGCCAGGTCACGCTCGACCCGGCTACCCATGAATGCCAGACCAATTACCGGATCGGCATCAATCTGGGAGATAAGATGGCGTCCCCAAGGGGAGGCCATCTTATCCCCCAGTTATGCGCAAGATCCTCCGTGGCATTTTCACGTCAATTTTCAGAACGATATTCAAATGTTTCGAATAAACTGCTCAAACCGATTCACGTATCAGACAGTTGATCGGTAGAGCAAGCCGGACTTTCACCTGAGCAGGCGCCTGCTGTGGGTGAACCGGTAGATCAGCAGGCCGGGCGCGGCCTGCGCTCCGGTCGCCACCGGCTGCGCACGCAGGACACCGGTTTCCGACGGAACCAGCACCACGTTCTTCGGCCGGTAGCCGCGCCGGGTGTGATCGATCAGGGACAGCACGATGGCGAGTATGATGCCCTGCTCCACGCCCACGAAGATCACCATCAGCGCGGTGATCAGGGCGACCCAGAATTCCGACCGCCTTTAATCATAGATGCGCTGCATACCCTTGATATCGATCAGGTCGATGCCTATCAGAAACACAATGGCCGATAACACCGCTTCCGGCATGTAGGCCAGCGGTCCGGTGAGGAACAACAGCACCAGCAGAACGATAAGCACCGTAACAATCAGTGATAGCTGAGTGCGTCCGCCGGCGCTGTCGACCATCTGTGTCTTGGTCGGGCTGCCGTTGACGACGAAGGTGCCGGACAGGCCGGCACCGATGTTAGCCAGGCCCAGACCGACCAGATCGGTGTTCTCGCTGAATCGCTCGTTGTAGCGCGCGGCATAGGCCCGCGCGAGGTGGCCGCACTCTGCGCCAGAATCACCACGAACATGGCAAACGCGACCGGGACCAGCTTGCCGATGAGTTCCCAGCTCCAACTCACCTCCGGCAGGCCGATGTGCGGCAGCCCGCTGGGTACGGCGCCGAGCACATGCATGTGGGCCTCGAAATCAAGCGCCCAGCTGGCAGCAATAGCGCCGACAACGGCGATCAAGGCCCCCGGGATTTTTTTCGAGAGTTTCTTGGAACCGACGATGACCAGCAGCACACTGACGGCGATCGCCAGTGCGTAGACATTGATCTGCTCGATCTGCTGAATGTCGTTCCAGATCTTCTGCAGTGTACCTTGGCCGCCACCCTTCAGACCCAGCATACCCGATATCTGACCCAGCGCAACCTGTATACCGACGCCGGTCAGAAAACCGACCAGCACGGTACGCGACAGGAAATCTGCCATGAACCCCAGACCGATAATGCGCGCCAGAATGAGAAAACCTGCGGCCATGACAGCGAGCACGGCAGCCAGGGCCACGTACTCGTCGGAACCGGTCGCCGCAAGACCCACCAGACCCGCTGCAAGAATCGCCGCCGTCGCCGAATCGGCCCCGACCACCAGGTGCCGTGACGAACCGAAAAAGGCAAACAGAAACGTCGGGATCAGCATGGTGTACAGACCGGTGATCACCGGCGTACCGGAAATCTTGGTATAACCCATGACTTCAGGAATCGCGAGCGCCGCCAGCGTCAGGCCGGCGATAATCTCCGTTGGAATCTGCGAACCCTTTACGGGTCGCACACCCTGCAATATCGGCAGGCGGAATCCTTCGGATTTGGTGTTTACCTCTGGCATAGGATTCTCCCGGGGAAACCCTGGTTATTCGACCTTGTTTGTAGGAGCGGCCCCCTGGCCGCTGCTACACGAAGACCCTTGCAATGATTGGTAAAGTTTCCAACAATGCGCGTAACGCGTAAACAGAAAAGGCGGATCTTATGACTGCTGAAAATAGCCAAAATACGCTCGGCCCTGTCTCAGGAAACATACCTTGAACTTTTTCATCGACCGTCCCATTTTCGCCTCGGCCATCGCCCTGTTCATGGTGCTGGCGGGCGCCATCAGTGCACTGGTGCTGCCGGTTGCCCAGTACCCGCCCCTCGTTCCACCACAGGTGCAGGTCTCCACCCAGTACATCGGCGGCAGCGCCGACGTGGTCGACGGCACGGTGACGACACCGCTGGAAGAGCAGCTC
>JBDNAP010000039.1:0-3714 GCA_039768325.1 Thiogranum sp. | reverse complement strand
GGGACCCGACGCCTGAAAACATTCCAACCTCCGAGGACTATCGTGGCAACGTATCCTGTACCGGTCCCAGGGCCTGTTATGACGAATCAAAGCGCTATGGGGAAACCCTTTGCGTCAACTTCGCCCGTCAGCATGGTCTGCCAATACGTATCGCAAGACCTTTTAACAACTACGGGCCAGGTCTCAAAATAAGCGACCGCCGTGCATTACCCGATTTCGCAAGGAATGTTCTGGCTGGTGAGGATATCGTCTTATTATCCGACGGAGCGCCTACGCGCACGTTCTGTTACGTCGCGGATGCCATCGTCGGCTACTACAAAATCCTGATTAGAGGCCAGGACGGTGAGTCCTACAACATCGGGCTCGATAAGCCGGAAATATCGATAAGAGAACTGGCCGAAAGAGTGGTGGAACTGGCGTGCGATCTTTTCTCCTACCAGGGAAAGCTGGTGTTCAAAGTCAGTGATGACAAGCATTACCTGACAGACAATCCCAACCGACGCTGCCCCGTGATTGACAAGGCACGAGAGCATCTGAATTATGCACCGGGCGTTCAGCTGGATGAAGGCCTGAAACGCAGCCTGTTGTGGTATGCCGATAATCGTGAAGCTGAGGACGCTTAAATGAAAATCGCAGTGGTGGGCACAGGGTATGTTGGTCTTGTCTCCGGCGTATGCCTGGCCGAAAAGGGGCATGATGTCGTCTGTGTCGATAGCGATATGGCAAAGGTCGAGCGTATCAACGCGGCAGACAGTCCGATTCACGAAGCCGGCCTCGATGAACTGCTAAAAAGCAATATCGGTGGCCGTCTGAAGGCGACAAACGACTTGAAAACCGCGGTTCTGGATTCAGACGTTTCGTTGATCGCGGTCGGGACACCGTTTGATGGAAATGAAATCGATCTCAGCTATATTCGTCAGGTGTCAGCCGATATCGGCGATGCACTGAAAGACAAGACGGGCTATCACGTGGTCGTCGTAAAAAGCACCGTTGTTCCCGGCACGACTGACACGGTGGTGTTGCCGATTCTCGAAGCGCACTCCGGCAGAAAAGCAGGTGCCGATTTCGGCCTAGGTATGAACCCGGAATTCCTGCGCGAAGGTGTGGCCATTCCGGACTTCATGTATCCGGACAGAATCGTGATAGGCGGCATCGATGAGCGGACCCTGAAGGTTCTTGCTGATGTCTATGCGCCTTTCTCCGGGGTCGATATCGTCAGAACGAATTCCAAAACTGCGGAGATGGTCAAGTACACTTCAAATTCTCTGCTGGCAACACTGATTTCATTTTCAAACGAAATCGGAAACCTCTGTGCAGCGCTTGGTGATATTGACGCGATGGAAGTTATGCACGGCGTTCATCTGGATAAGCGTCTCTCGCCGATCCTGGATAACGGGGAACGCGTCATACCTGCCATTACCAGCTATCTGGAAGCCGGTTGTGGCTTTGGGGGAAGCTGTTTTCCCAAGGACGTGAAGGCCTTGATCTCTCACGGAAAAAAAGAAGATCAGCCGATGGAACTGCTGAGTGCCGTGATCAACATCAACCGGGATCAGCCCAGGCAGGTATTGGACCGACTGTACAAGCATTTCAAGGATATCGAGGGTACACGCGTTGCGGTTTTAGGCCTCGCTTTCAAGCCGGACACGGATGACATGCGGGAGTCTCCCGCCATTCCTGTCGTCAATGAATTGATCGCCAAAAAAGCCGACATCAGGGCTTACGACCCGGTGGCGGAAGAGGAGGCTGGAAAGCTCTTTCCCGACGACGCGATACGCTATTGTGCCTCGCTTGAGGAAACGCTGGAAGATGCAGAAGCGGTACTGCTTTTAACGCGCTGGGGCGTATTCGAACAGCTCCCGGAAACATTGAGGCAGATGAAGCTCAATCCGCTGGTGATCGATGGCAGACGCATGTTGCCTAAAGACAGCGTGGAACGTTACGAAGGCATTGGAATCAGCCTGTAATGAAGTTCCTGGATACTCCGGTGAGGGACGCCCGTTTAATTGAACCTGATACGTTTTCCGATGAGCGGGGCCATTTTCTGCGCGCTTTCTGCGCGCAGGAGTTTCATGACGCGGGCATTCGCTTGTCGGTGCTTCAAGCCAATCTGGCGGGTAGCCGCCATAAAGGCACACTTCGCGGTCTTCATTACCAGGCGGCACCGCATGAAGAAGGCAAGCTGATGCGCTGCATTAAAGGTGCCGTGTTCGACGTGGTACTCGATATACGGCTCGCTTCTGACTCCTTCGGAAAATGGTACGGCGCTGAGTTATCGGCTTCAAACGCCACTATGTTGTATGTACCTCCGGGCTGCGCACATGGCTACCTCACGCTGGAAGACGACGCGGAAGTGTATTATCTCGTCTCTGAGTACTACCAACCCGAAGCTGAACGGGGTATCCGCTGGAACGATCCGCAATTCTCGATCGACTGGCCTCAACAGGAAGATCTGATTCTGTCTGATAAAGACAGCTGCTGGCCCGACTACATTGTTTAGCGGAAACTGCGAGCTTGAAGAGAGAGTGCAATGGTAATTGTTGATACGGCATTGAAAAAACGTGAAGCGGAAGGCAATCCCGTCAAGGTGGCAGTGATTGGTGCGGGCTATATGGGGCGGGGTCTGGTGTTGCAGATTATCTCTGCCATTCGGGGTATGCGGGTGGTTGCGGTGTCCAATCGCACCCGTTCGCAGGCTGAGCTGGCCTACCGACAGGCGGGCGTAGAGGAGCTACAGACGGTTGAAACCACCGGCCAGCTCGAAGCCGCTATCAGTCAGGATAAATACGCTATTACCGACGATGCCATGCTGCTCTGCGAAGCCGAGGGTATCGATGCGATTGTTGAAGCCACTGGAGAGGTTGAGTTCGGTGCTCACGTGACGCTGAAGGCCATAGAGCACGGCAAGCACGTGATTCTTATGAATGCGGAACTCGACGCCGTTGTCGGTCCGATTCTGAAGCTCTACGCGGACAGGGCCGGGGTAGTGATCACCAACGTGGACGGAGATCAGCCCGGTGTGCTGATGAATCTCTTTCGCTGGGTCGATACCATCGGTTACAGACCGGTTCTCGCCGGCAATATGAAAGGCCTGCAGGACCATTATCGTACTCCCGAAACCCAAAAGGGTTTTGCCGACCGGGTCAAGCAGAAACCCAAAATGATCACTTCATTTGCAGACGGAACCAAGATCTCGATGGAGATGGCGGTGGTTGCCAACGCAACCGGATTCCGGGTGGGAAAACGAGGCATGTACGGGCCCGAATGCAAACATGTCACGGAGGCTGTCAAGCTGTTTCCCCTGGATCAGCTGCTGAATGGCGGCATTGTTGACTATGTCTTGGGTGCCGAACCAGGACCCGGTGTTTTTGTATTGGGTTATAACGATAATCCCATAAAGCAACAATACGCACAGTATCTGAAAATGGGCGATGGGCCCCTGTATGTTTTTTATGTGCCCTACCATCTGCCACACCTGGAATCGCCGATCACGGTCGCGCGTGCCGTGCTGTTCCACGACGCGGCGACCCAGCCGCTCGGGGGGCCGGTGGTCGACGTCATCACGGTGGCCAAGCAGGACCTGAAAGAAGGCGAGGTGCTGGACGGTATCGGCGGTTTTCATGTCTTTGGCGACACCGAAAACCACGATATCGGCGCTGCGGGCAACTTACTGCCTATGAGTCTTGCCGAGGGATGCCGGTTAAAACGCGATAT
>JBDNAP010000273.1:0-6763 GCA_039768325.1 Thiogranum sp. | reverse complement strand
TCATGGGCGTTGCCACGATGCCTGTGCTGATACGTACCGGATTGGAAACAGAAATGGTCTTTGGCGTCACCTCGCCAAACAGCAGTAACAGAGGCACCATGACCAGGACACTGATCAAGCCGGCACGCTCAACGCCGTATAGGCTCACCAGCAACCCCGTCATGTTCGCTGCCGCGGCAATGTTTACCAGCTCGTTACCGCACAGTATGGAGATAATCAGACGACGGGGCTGATCCAGCAAGGCATGCAAGGTCTCCGAATGACGCTGGCGTTCCCGGCGCAACTTCTGGAGATCCAGCCGGGAAAGCGAAAACAGGGCGGTTTCAGAACCGGAAAAAAAGGCCGAACCAAAAAGCAGCAGGCCCTGAACGACCAGGCGGACGATTATATCCGGCTCTGCCAGCTGCGCCGTATCGAAGGCGAAGAAGTCCTTCACCGTCGCCCAGTACAAAACCAGTTCCTGTATCAACCCATCCATCACTAACCGCCTCGATGGGACCCGTAGCCCGGCCCCTCGCCGGTGGCGGGGGTTTATCGGGCTCGCTGCCGCATGATAATCTTGGATTCAATCGTTTACCGTGCCTCGCCTCCGCTCGCAGCGGCTGAGCGCGGCCTGCCTCCTCATGGCGACACGAAACTGTTACACTCCTAAGACTAACTGTAACTGAGCGAATTGACAATGAAATATGCCTGGGAGAGAAATTGAGCCACCCCGAATCCGCAAGGTTGCGGCAGCCGGGCACCTCCGCTCCGGGTTGCGTGAGAAACACTGGTCCATTTTCACAAGCGTTTGAAGAACAGCACATGGTAATCCCGGCAATACCACCAAAGAACTGACAGAGACCCCTAACGCCTGCCCGCCTATGTAGGGAGCCCGGCTGCACGATTCACAAAAGGAGAACAACAATGGCAGAAAAGGCAAAAGACCAACCGATTCTTGTACCTGTCGATTTTTCGACCCACTCTGAAATGGCGCTCGAGCAAGGTGCCGAACTGGCAGAAGCGTTGAAAGTTTCGCTGTTAGTGCTGCATGTCGTCCATGACCTTGGCGAAGCGCCCGGCTACTACGCTGTAAAAGGACGTGGAAAACAACTGCGGCGGATGGAAGACGTTGCCTCGGATATGCTGGACGAATTCATACACGAGGCGCGAAAGAAACACCCGAAACATACGGCACTTGCAAACGCCGAGACGGCGCTTGTTGTAGGACTGCCGGTCAACAGGATACTCGAAGTCGCGAAAAAGTCCGATGCCCGCATGATTGTGATGGGCAGCCAGGGCAGAACAGGGCTCGCGCATGCATTGCTGGGTTCGAAAGCGGAGCAAGTTGTTCATTTATCTCCAATACCTGTCACCATCGTTAAAGCAGACAAGGCGGCAGTTAAGGCGGCGGATAAGAAAAACTAATCACAGCTAGGAGAAGAACATGCAAACCAACTTCAGACTTTGGGAACTGAACAAAGAAACACCCAGAACGTTTCTTCTTGTGATAGCGGTGCTGGCAGGCATGGCCGCTGCGCCAGTGCTGGCGGCAACCGGCGACACCAGCCAGATGGAGTGGTGGAACATGGGCATGAAGCTGTTTGGTGGCCTGGCCCTGTTCCTCTTCGGTATGGAGCAGATGGCCGACGCACTCAAGGCGGTTGCGGGCGAGCGCATGAAGATCATCCTGGCCAAGCTCACAACCAACCGTTTTATGGGCGCCATAACCGGTGCCTTCGTGACAGCGGTCATTCAGTCCTCGTCGGTAACCACGGTACTGGTCGTTGGCTTTATCACCGCTGGCCTGATGTCCATGGCGCAGTCTATCGGCGTCATCATGGGGGCCAATATCGGCACCACGATAACCGCGCAGATCGTCGCCTTCAAAGTCACCAAAGCAGCATTGCTGATGGTCGCAGTGGGTTTCAGCATGCTGTCATTCTCCAAGCAGCAGAAGATCAAGCAATACGGTGCCATGCTGATGGGCCTGGGGATGATCTTCTTCGGTATGAGCGTGATGAGCGATGCCATGAGCCCCCTGCGCAGCTACCAGCCCTTCCTCGACCTGATGGCCAGCATGGACAACCCTGTTATTGGAATCCTGGTCGCCGCCGTTTTTACCGGGCTGGTTCAGTCGTCCTCGGCTACCACCGGTATCGTCATCGTCATGGCAAGCCAGGGATTCATTAGTCTGCAGGCAGGTATCGCACTGGCCTTCGGCGCCAATATCGGCACCTGTGTGACCGCTATGCTGGCGGCTATTGGTAAACCGCGGGAGGCCGTGCGCGCCGCTGTGGTACACGTGATGTTCAATGTGTTTGGCGTCATACTCTGGGTGGGGGTGATCGGGCAGCTCGCGGAGTTTGTAACCTGGTTTTCTCCCTCACACCCGGAATTTTCGGGGGTGGACCGTCTTGCTGCCGAAACACCGCGCCAGATCGCCAACGCACACACTGTCTTCAACATAGCCAACACCCTCATTTTTATCGGATTCACAGGCCAGTTCGCGCGGCTCGTTGAGTGGCTGGTACCGGACAAGCCACTCGAGGAAAAGATCATTGCGAAGCCCAAGTATCTGGACGATGCACTTCTGGAAACGCCCTCGCTGGCACTCGACCGGACACGCCTTGAGATCGGCCATATGGGTGACCGCGTCAAAGACATGCTGCAGAAAATCATGCCGGCCATCCTTCGCGGTGACAGTGGATCGCTCAGGGCGGTCGCAAAAATTGACGATGAGGTCGATATACTGCATGGACATATCGTCACCTATCTGGGACGTATCAGTCAGAACACCTTGACGGAAGAACAAACCCACGAATTCATGAATCTCATGGCCGTGGCCAATGACCTCGAGAATATTGGCGATGTTATTGAAACGGATCTGGTGCATCAGGGCTACGAGCGCATCGAACAAGGGGTGTCGGTCAGTGATGCCACCCAGGAAATCCTCAACGAATTGCATAGTGTGGTGTCAACCGCTGTAGTTATGGCCGGCGATGCTGTCATGGAAAACGATCAGCTTGCGGCGCAGGAAGTCATCGCCATGAAAGGGGATATCAATCGCTTCATGGAATCAGCCGCCATGCATCAGGCCAGACGGCTTGTGGCGGAGGAACCGAACAGGCTTGCCGCCTACACCCTGGAGATGGACATCATCGAGAAGCTCAAGCGGATCTACTATTTCGCAAAGCGTATGGCCAAGGCTGTGATGCCTGAGGAAACACAGGAGCGGGTAGCATAAGCTGGCCGCCGGCAGCATAATACCTTTTAAGTACTTTGATGCGTCGAGAGGCTGGGACATGACCACCAAAAAAATCATGACATCTCGTGTAGTCGTGTTGAGGCCTGCCGACAAGGTTGCAGACGCCTTGTCCATGATGCGTAAACATCATGTGCGCAATCTGCCGGTAGTCGATGACAGCGGCGCATTCATCGGACTATTCGGTGTTCGCCGCCTGGGCCGCCTGTTACTACCGAAAGCGGCGGTGGATCTTAGTCGCTACAACGTCGCTGATCTCAGTTTTCTGCCCGATGAAATTGTGCAGATGTCCGAACGTTGGCAGGAAGTTGCCAAGGAGCCGGTAGAACGCTTCCTCGAGAAAGAGAAAAAACTGTTGTTTTGCACGCCGGACACAAGTTTCCCTCAACTGCTGGAACTACTTGAGCAAAGCAAGGATTCGAGCCTGCCCGTCATCGTCCTGGAAGGTGACGCCAGAAAGCTGGTGGGGATGGTGTCTGCCTGGGATGTCCTGGAGGGCATAATAATGAAACTACTGGCTGAAGATGCGGGTACGGACACACCCCAGGGGCCAGACAAAGGACCGGAAACGGACTCAATACCGACAATACCCAGCGGACAATAGATTCAGACAACCAAAATGCACGAAAACGGCGAACTAGCAACCCACCTGATCTTTGGCTGGGACCCACTTTGGGTCTCGTCGATCCTGTTTGTAGCCACCTATGCCGTGATCGTCTCGGAGAAGGTTAACCGGGCAATTGTATCACTGCTGGGTGCATGCCTGATGATTACGCTCGGGGTGCTCAACCAGGAGACCGCGATAAGTGGTGTTGATTTCAACACCCTGGGATTATTATCCGGCATGATGGTAATTGTCGCCATCACCAGGCGCAGCGGCGTATTCCAGTTCGTAGCCGTCTGGTCGGCCAAGAAAGTCCAGGCCAGACCCTGGGGCATCCTGTTAATGCTCTCGGTGGTCACGGCGCTGTTCTCGGCGCTGCTGGATAATGTCACCACTGTGCTTCTCATCGCGCCGGTCACCCTGCTGATCAGCCACGAGCTCAAGATAAGCCCTTACCCCTTCCTGTTCGCGGAGATCTTCGCCTCCAATATCGGTGGCACGGCCACGCTGATCGGTGATCCGCCGAACATTATGATCGGTTCTGCGGTGAACCTGTCCTTTAACGATTTTCTCATCAACCTTGCCCCCATTGTCCCGCTGATCCTGCTGGTAACGCTGACTATCATCTATGTCATCTGGGGGCGCCACATGCAGGCTTCCACTGATACACGTGCGCGGATCATGGGCTTCAGGGAACGGGAGGCGATAACCGATGTGACGCTGTTAAAGCAGTCGCTGTTTGTGCTTTCCCTGGTTATTGCAGGCTTCGTTATGGCACACCCGTTACGTCTTGAACCCGCCACCATCGCCATGTTCGGTGCTGCTCTGCTGCTGCTGTTGTCCAATGTTAAGAACAAAGCCTCGGAGCAGTCAGAAAATGTACATCAGACCTTTGGTGAGGTCGAGTGGGTTACCATTTTCTTCTTCATTGGCCTGTTCATCGTGGTCAAGGGTATTGAGGAGGCCGGGGTGTTGAGGATACTCGCCGACCGGGTAATTGACCTTACCGGTGGAGATATGACCGTTACGGCCATGGCTATCCTGTGGGTATCGGCGATCGCTTCGGCACTCGTGGACAACATTCCCTTCGTGGCGACTATGATTCCGCTTATCAAATCCATGGCGCCAAGTTTCGGCGGTGCTGAAAACCTCATGCCATTGTGGTGGTCGCTGGCACTGGGCGCTTGCCTGGGCGGTAATGGCTCGCTGATAGGAGCAAGCGCCAATCTGATCGTCGCCGGCTTCGCCGAACGCGCAGGTCACCGTATTCACTTTCTGAAATTCATGGCAATGGCCTTCCCGCTGATGCTGATAAGCATTCTTATCGCCAGTGCTTACGTCTATCTCCGCTATCTCTAGGGATGCCAGGGACCGGGAACCGGCACAGCTTCATGAACCTCGAACAAATACTCATTCCCACCAGGGTCGCGAAGCCGGGAATGATCGTCAGTGAGGTATTTGCTGAATGCATTCGGGCTAACATTCCGGGCATTCCGTTTTGCGATGCACAAGGCACTGTTTCCGGACGGGTTACTCTGAAAAACATCCTTAAAAAAACCTGTCTTCCGGAATACATGGTGGAACTGGCCAGGATTCTGGGTGATCAGTTGTCCTGTATGGGGGACATGGAGGCCAAGGCTGAACAGCTCATGAATAATCCTGTCGATCCCTACGTCCTGGAACCACATATATCACTGCCATCCAACTCCAACGCCGTCAAGGCATTGGCTGTCATGGAACAGAACGATACCAGTTATATCTTTGTCGTTGACGAGGGGCTGTACAAGGGTGTTATCACCATCCAGGGGCTGGCCAGGATGCTCACCCAGCTTGATGGCCGACAGTGATCCGCGAGGCAAAGAGTTCCGGCACTTTTGCAAAGTGATAATTCGGGATGCACAGTCCCTTGGCCTCCTCCCACCCCATCCCAGGGGATATGGCGGCAGGACAGCATCCCTGCCGATATGGTAAGTTCACGCCCATGATCAAGAATTCCTCGTTCTGGAAAAACCTTCTCGGCTACCTGGGTGCAGCCGATGAGACGGTCATCCTCGCACCATCCCAGAAGCTGCGCCTGTCGGGAAAACGGACCAGAATCCCGCTGTCCGGATCCCCCGTTTTTGAGGTGGAGATGGGGAAACAGCGTCTGCAGGTCCATCCCGATCTAGGCGTCGATAAACGGGTGCAAAGGACGCCGTATGATTTTATCGCGTTCGATCCACAACGTTACTGCACCGGCATCAGCCACTGCCTGCGGCTGTCGCCAGGGGAAACTCTGGCCATAGACCGTTATGCCGAGCATCAGGCGTACGTCTTCAGTTCACCGCGCGACGCCTTCCGCCGCCATTTTTCGGTACTTCACGACGGTGACGCCCTGATATTCAGAGACCCTGTTTCGGAACTGGGAACCTATATTTCGCTGGTAGACGAAGAGCACGACACTTTTCACCTCCCCGATCGCCGGGCCGCCACCCTGCAACGGGTCGTGGATATTTTCGGTGGACCGATTAAAGCGCTGCCACCCGAAGAGGCATTGAACACTCTGAGAAAAGTTAACCGCTGTCTCCGGGATCAAACCCTCTGCCCGAAGGATTCCGTTGGCAACCCGGGCGGCGTGCTGCAACTGCCATCCCAGCTTACCCCTATACTGGTAGGCGATCTGCACGCGCAGATTGATAACCTGCTCAAGATTCTGAGTGAAAACAGGTTTCTGGAGAGCCTGGAGAATGGGCAGGCGGCCCTTATCCTGATTGGCGACGCCGTCCACCCTGAACAGGACGGCAAATTGGAGGAAATGCACAGCTCGCTTCTAATGATGGATCTCATCTTCAAGCTGAAGTTGCGATTTCCTGAACAGTTCTTCTATATCATCGGCAACCATGACAGCTTCTCACACGACGTGATGAAACATGGAG
>JBDNAP010000272.1:0-7042 GCA_039768325.1 Thiogranum sp. | reverse complement strand
TGCCGTAGATATCGTAAAGGCCCCAGGGACTGGCGGCGAAGCTGGCTACCGGCGAGGTTCTCACATAGCCGTCGTCACAGTCGTTGACCGCAAAGCCGGGGTAGTGTTCCAGTGCCCTTTTGTCCGCGGCATTGGCGTGGGCGCAAAGCTCAGAAGGCTCTTCACCCATGTAGTAAACCGATTCGCTGCCGGCGCGAGCGGCGTATTCCCACTCGGCCTCGCTCGGCAGGCGAAACGCCTCACCGGACTTGTGATTCAACCAGGTGATAAAGGCTTGCGCGTCGTGCCAGTTCACACAGGTGACGGGATGGTCGTCGCTCTGGCCGAATCCCGGCGCCTTCCAGTTGAGGCCTTCTCTCTCCGACCAGCCGCCCTCATGGACCCAGCAGCGGTCACCGGTAGCATGTCGGGTATCTTCGACGAAGCGTGCGAACATGCCTCGCGTGACCTCGGTCCGCATCATCCAGAAGCCATTGATCTCGACCTCTCGCAAGGGGCGCTCATCCGCCTGGCCGCTGCCGGCGATGTCCCCCATGCGAAATCGACCTGGTGGAATCCACACCAGTTCGAACAAGAGCGGGGCGCTGATAACGCGCAAGGGGATTTGTTGATCCTGCGGTCCGGTTTCTCTGTCGCGAATGGCGTAACTCGCACTGTGCGCCAGCAGGATTCCGCACAGGACAAGTATGCTCAAAATAAACCGCTTAGCCTCCGGTCTGTTAAGCGGCGACATAGCTGGATCGCTGTGCTTGTCGCCCGTCAACGCCGATGTCCTCCGCTCTACAATCGGCAGAAACTGATACGACTCTGTGATGCCTGTCAACCGCAGCTTTCCACAAGTCAATGCGCAGAAGCAGGAAAGCCAGCAAACCGTCGTGATCGGACCCGTCAGGCAGTCGCTGCACGCTTGCTCGGCTCACTGTTGATGAATGACTTCAAGGTGCTCCGGATTAACACAAAGCCTGTTTCCACAGCTTTGCCTGATGATGGCTCCATCCGGAATGGGCGCGACAAAGGCAGCGTAACTTGCGCGGTGTGCGCTCTCCATTTTGTTTCCGGACGCTTGTCTCACCATCATTCTGCCGTAACCGGTATTCGAAATCTGTCCTCTCCATAGCCAGCAACCGGAAGAGCGATCCTTTGCGATGGAGGCGAGCAACCGATCTCCGTTTCTCGTGTCCAGTAGTTTACTCATCACTGTTTCTCCTCTTGATCAGGGTATGCCTGTGTGGCGTTAAGACTGTTCGCAACCAGCAGCGGTGTTGCCTTTCGCGGAGATTGGCCCGCGATTATGAAGTAATCGGATCTGTGGTTGCGGTTATCATGCCGGCGGTCTCCTGTTCAATGACTGTTACATCGCGTCGCAGTAAAAACTGAACTGTCTGATGTCTGCTGCGTCGAATTGGCGATGCTGGGAAACACAGCGGGCTTGAGCCTTCTTGCCTGTAGCGCTGTCGATGTCACAATCCGAGTTCCAGGTTTCTTTGCGCCTCGTCCCCAACAGCTGCTCGGCATCTCAGATGCTTTCGCCGTGGCGTCAGACGCAATACCGCACGGTTCCGTTGTGCTACGCGCCCCAGCTTTGTTCGGAATACTCATCCGCTGATCGTTCTCCGCGGAGCAGTGCAGTCCCGTGGTGTGCTTCGGCGGCACGCAGCAGCTCGAGATCACGTTCGGATAGCAGATCATCCAAAGCCAGCGTCTTTAAAATTTCGGTGAACATGTCGGTGTAGCTATGCATTTCGTTTCTCCAGCTGTTGAGGTTGGGTCTGTCATGCGACTCCAGGGTGGCGAACAGCGGTTAACCCCCCAGGCGGCGATACCAACAGCCCCCAGGGCTGTTGCTGTTTTTGCGTTTATCAGTGAAATCACGCTAATTGTCTCCTATGCCCAAGAAATGTCTAAGTATGTGAGAGACCGGATCAGGGCGTCTGAATTCACCCGTGCGGTCTTCAAAACACCAGCAGGGTTGCAGCGCCTCTCACCGAACGAGCCTAAAAAAACAAATATATCATAAAGATATGTTGCTCTGTGCATACTTATCTGGCGTTTATCCGGATTTTTCATGATTTCAGCTCGCCGCTTTGAGCGCTTGGACAGAGATTAGTTGCTGATTGACTAATTGTCAATAAAATGTACAATACAAAATATGAACATCCATAGCGTGAGTGGTTATTGCAAGCAAAACGACCGCGTCGATTTTGCAGCGAAAAGGAGCCCACAATGGCCATGAGAACATTTACGGAATTCTGGAAAGGAATGTTCTTTTTGGTGTCCACTCTGACAGTGTCTGTCATTTTTTACCTGGTCGTCGTGAAGTGGCAGCCGCTTTGGACAGCGGGCTTTAAGGATTTCGGTAACATCTCCGAGGCCATCATGCACCTGGACAAGACTGCCAAACCGGTGGCTGAAATGGCACCACTGATGCTGGCTGAAATGGACGCAATGCGAATTTCGATGCTTGAGATGCAGCGTTCCATGAAGACCATCGAAGCGATCAACCCGAATGTCAAGGAAATAATCTTCGCCATGAACCGCATGAACTGGGTCATGGACAGGCGCATGGGTATAATGAACAATGAGATGGACCGTGTGGGAGACAAACTTTCCCCGCCGGGCATGATGATGCCGTTCAATTGGTGATGCCAGGATTTGGCGTGGCCGATGAAAACGCATGTACCACCAGGCTTGCTGCAGCGGTAAAGCGATAATGGCCAATACCATGCCCTGGAATTTGCGCCCGGCTGGTGCGTCTGATCTTGGCAAAGTCAACCGGGTGATCGAAACTGCGATTGACACCTGGCAGCTGCCCGCACGCGTGAAGCGTCTTTCCAAGCCCGTGTATCGCTACTCTGAGCGCGATCTTGATTTTCTCGATCTGGTGGTTGCCGAAGCGGAGGACGGCGGCATTGTTGGCGTGGCAGCCTGGGAACAGGCAGAACTAAGTGATGCGCCCGCGGGTCGCAGCGCGTTACTTCTGCACGGGATCTACGTTGCTCCCGATCAGCACCGTAAAGGTGTCGGAACACAGCTTTTCGAGGTTACCGAGAAGGCTGCATCATCGCGCGGCCTTGACGGAGTACTGGTCAAAGCGCAACCGGGTGCGCAAGAATTTTTCTTTGCGCTCGGGCTCGAGCGGGTTCCCGTCGAAGATCACCGACGTGACTATTCTCACCGTTTCTGGAAGCCGGTAAACGGTGCTAGCGATGCGGCGCACGGTGAATCTGGCCGCAGTAATCATTGAGGCAAAGGTAAATCGGGTTTTTCGAAAATCATTGTGGGTGCATGGGTGCATGGGTGCATGGGTGCCATGTAGCCTTGGCTATACGGCTTTTTCATACAGGCGTGTGCATGTGTAACACCAGTGATAGCACCCAGTGCCAGTGCGCATGTGCTGAAGAACAAGACTCGCTTCATCCTTGGGGTTGGTTTGGTCATCCTGAGCGCCTCTTGCTGTGGATTAAACACTACGAGCAGAGGATAGTGTCGGGGTGTGGTTCGTCAATTCGTGGTTACGTAACAACTGAGCGTTGGACGAACCTGGGGGATAGGGCTGCAAGTATACCGGCAATGTGTTAACGGCAGGGGTAATTAAGAAACTCATTCCGTTTAAAATGCGGGTGAATTCCGAACCGCAAACCGGGTTCTTGATTGAAGCCCACACTGATACACTGCATAACTATACATCACCACGTCATTCTCAGTTCTGTATGTGAACTGTTCTTGATGGAGCGTATTCTGAAATATGTAAATCAATGGACGACAAGGCAATGAATGATTCCGACGAGCCACTCTTCGATGACAACGGCATTAAGGATAATCCAGGCACCCCGGCTGTTCGCGAGCGTATCCAGCAGTTGGCCGATAAACAGCCCTACGCGGTTTTGTGTGTGCAGGGCGAAGGGCAGCCGTACGGCGCACTGGTGGCCTTTGTATTTTCGGAAGATCTGCGCCACGCGGTATTTGTCACGCCGATCGCAACCCGCAAGTACCGCCTGCTCAGCGATTGTGATCACGTTGCATTGGTTATCGACGACCGGCCCAACAAGGCGGATGAGCTGATGGAAATCGAAGCGGTCACTGTCACCGGCCGTTCGCAATTGATCGAGCGTGGCGGCGAGTTTGACCAATGGGCCGGGTTGCTGGTCAGCCGTCATCCGTATCTCGAATCCTTCGTGAACGCCCCAACCTGTGCTTTGTTTCGGGTCGATGTTTTGCGTTTTCTGCATGTCGCGCGTTTCCAGGAGGTCAACCAGTGGATTCCGGACGCCCACTCCTGATCGCGCTTGATGCGCCCGGACCCTGGGACGAACAGCTTGTCGGTGGCAAGGCGGCGAAGCTGGCACAACTCGCCCACGCCGGGTTCAACGTGCCGAGGGGTTTTTGCCTGACGACGCGGGCTTACGATGCGTTTTTGATGAAAAATGCGCGGATCGGCGCAGCGATTCGCATGGAACTTGGGCGCAAGCCCATGGACGACATGCGTTGGGAAGAAATTTGGGATGCCGCGCTGCGGATTCGCGCTATCTTTCTCGCCCAGCCGCTGTCCGGCACGCTGCGCGAAACGATCGCTGAAGGTCTGCGGGGTTTGGATACATCCAAACCACTCGCAGTGCGTTCTTCGGCCGTCGGTGAAGATGCCGCCGGGCGCAGCTTTGCGGGGCTGCACGAATCGATCGTCGGTGTCCACGGCAGGCAGGCCGTGGACGACGCCGTGCGGCTGGTGTGGGCGTCACTCTGGTCCGATGCAGCCTTGCTCTATCGCAAGGAACTGGGTCTGGATCCCGCAAACAGCCGCATGGCTGTTGTGGTGCAGGAGATGATCGATGCCGATTATTCAGGTGTTGCCTTTGCACGTGACCCGCGTGACATGCGTAAGGACTGTGCTCTTATTGAGGCGGTACCCGGCCCCTGCAGTCTTCTTGTTGACGGCCTGGTCGATCCCGATCGCTGGGAGCTCGACCGTAAAAGTCACAGTATCCTCGTCTGGCTTCCCGGGCACCGCGACGATGCGCCGCACGATGATCCGCTACTTGAGGCGCGTGATCTGGAGAGGATCCTGGATACCTTGCTGTCCGCCGAACAACTGTTCGGCTGGTCCCCCGACATGGAGTGGACCGGGCAGTCTGATTCGCTGACCGTCCTGCAGGCACGGCCAATCACCACTGCGGTCCCTGATGACGACGAAAAGCGAGCCTGGTTTCTGAGTTTGCGACCCGGTGATGCGCGCTTGAAAGCATTGCGCGAGCGTGTCGCTGAACAGCTCATCCCTGAACTGGAATCGGTCGGCCAGGCGTTCGCGGCCGAGCCGCTGGATCTGCTTGACGATCAGCAACTGGCCGATGCCATCGAGCAACGCAGCGCAGCACTTGCCAAATGGAAGAAGATCTACTGGGACGACTTTATCCCGTTCGCGCACGGCGTGCGACGACTGGCAACCTATTACAACGACGCGGTGCACGCGCAGGATCCGTATGAATTCGTGGGTCTGTTACGCAATCAACCGCTGATCGCCAAGCAGCGTAACGAGACCATTGGCCAACTGGCTCAACAGCTGGCAGCAGATGATACCTTGCGATCGGCCATTGAACGTTTGCTGGAAAAGGGTACTGGTACCCTGCATTGGCCGGCATTCCATGACGCGTTGATGAGGGATTCTGACAGTGCCGTGGATTTTCTGCATGACTTTGACGATCTGAAACAAAGATTTCTCGATGTCTCTTTCGACAACGAGAGGCTGTATGACCAGCCCGAACCCATGTTGCGAAACCTCCTCGAGTTGGCACAGGCCCCGGGCCAGTCACTCAGCGATGAACTGGAGGCAGACACCGTAGCGGTGTTGGAAAAGCGCTTGCTGGACGCGGTTGGCCCGGAACGGTATGAAGAGGCGCTTGAGCTTATTGAAACCGGACGCGTGAGCTGGAAACTCCGCGACGACGATAACCTGCTGGTGGCACGCCTGGAAAGCCAACTGTTGCGCGCACTGGATGAGGCTGCGCAGCGACTCAAAGCGCTCGACAGGCTCAGTGGCGAAGTGCGCTCCGATATCTCGCATGTCGAATTAGTGGCTGCAGCCCTGCGCGAACCATCAGCCGGTCCGATTGCCCTTGAAGCCCCTGCTGAGAATCTGACAGCGGAGTTATCTGGCACAGCGTCGGGCGAGACTCCGCGGCAAATGATAGGACAACCGGCTTCACCGGGTGCCGCCACCGGCAGGGTGCGCTGCATTCGCGGGCGCAGCGACCTTGGCGAGTTCCGGCAGGGCGAAGTGCTGGTCTGCGATGCGATCCAGCCGACTATGACACACCTGGTGCCGCTGGCCAGTGCGATCATCGCGCGCGAACTCGGTATCCCCTGTGTCAACGGGATTCGCGACGCGGCCGAGATTCTGAAAAACGGTGATCTGGTGACTGTCGACGGTCATCTGGGCATCGTAGCGGTGGGTGCGGCCGATTTCGACCTCGAGTTAGGCGTCAAGCGCAGCTGAGTCAGTACAAGACCCAACAGGCGAGGGATCCGGTGGCCAGTTTCTCACGCCATTGCTGTTGCGACGTCCCCGCTCAGATGGGGTTCAAGAATGGCGCGCACGTCAACCTTCGCCCGCAGGCGTGCCGCCAGTAAATACAAGCCTCCGAGCTTGCGATGCAGGAATACCGCGTCCGCGGGCGGCGTGTGCCAATAGCCCAGGTCGAAGCTGAGTGCCATACCGGCGTCGCGTATGCGTAAGGCGAGATCACTCTCGCCAAAGTCAAAGCGGCCGCGGATTGTGGCCGGTTCGGTAGCCAACGTGAACAGCTCCATGACCGCCGCTCGCTGGTGCGCATGGATGTCTTCCTTGAAGTAACCAATGGCCCGTGCACTTTCGGACATGGCTGCGTGGTCGTTGCGTAACGCCGCCGCAAGCAGTCCGCGGTAGCCTTCGGTAACCGCACCGGAATAACGCCGGGTAGCACCGAAGTCGAGTAATCCCAGCTGCCCGGTTTGGGCGTTGTAGAGATAGTTCGCGAAGTTGGGATCGGTCTGAACCAGCCTGAACTCGAAC
>JBDNAP010000271.1:0-3850 GCA_039768325.1 Thiogranum sp. | reverse complement strand
CCGTCATGCCGGACTTGTTCCGGCTTCCAGAGGGAGGATTTTCCTGGATGATTCGCTGCGTTCACCCTGCGGGCCGCCGGTTGGCGTTCAACGCGCTACGCGCTTTTGTCCGGTATACGCTGAAATGACGGTACGGGAATTAATCAGAGATCCCTTGATGTTAATGACGGGAGGTTCACAGCTGAATGACGCGCAGGCCTCTGAACTTATCACCCCTGGCGCGATGCGATTGTCGGATTATTCAAAACCATTTGCTGTTTGCAGTCGTTTTGGAGCCAAGTATTTTTGCTGTGTCGGAGATCAATCGTTCCTGAAGTTCACTGCTCGGCCCAGCCACCCGGGATATAGTTGTAAGCAGGTTCAAGGCAGACTTTACCTGTTCTTCGGTAAAATTAGGCAGGCTGGGTGAAAGTACCTGTTTTAGATTCTCACCTACCTCGTCACCTTTACCAAGCAGGTGGCTGCTTGAGATCAACAATCCTGCGGCTTCCTTTTTAGACAGGTGAAATTCGTCACGAAATTTCCTGAGTATTTCCGTTTTTTCTTCGGAGCTCATGTCGCCGTCCGCTTTAGCTACCGCGGTCATTAATAACGCGGTAGCCTCCAATGGACTGTCAATTTTATACACGGGGTTGGCATCGTGATGTTTCTTCCATCTGCGACGGCGTTGCCACAGGAAGGGGTTGAGCCCTGCCAGGTCGATGCCCATTTCCGCGAGCCTGTGTAAGAGCCACAGGATGGTGACCAGGGTCCCCAGTGCTCCGAGTATTACATGCATGAGTCGTTTTCCTTACTTTTAACACGCTGAAAATCAACGAACGGCGGTCTCCCGGTTTTTATCGTCAAACCCGGATATTTCTAAATATGTTGGCTGTTCTCATGACGTGAGCGACGTGACTCTACAGGCGCGCTGTTAAACTCAACAGGTGAGGGATCCCGGAGGCTGGCATGAACAAACAAGAGCGCACATGGCATCGTCATGTGCCAGGAGTTACGAACAACCTGCTGTGCGGAAGGTGAGTGCCAATGTTGGGTAGCAGCGATAAATCGGTGATCGGCTGGTATTAGGGGGCTCCATGAAGCTTTATATACTGAATGACCTGCATATCGAGTTCGAGGGCTTCGAGCCACCTGACACCGATGCAGACGTCGTAGTCCTGGCGGGGGATATCGGTGTGGGTGGGGGGGGGCTGCGCTGGGCGGAAGACCGGTTCCCGGACAGCCCCGTGATCTACGTGCCGGGCAACCACGAGTTCTACCATCATGACATCACGCTGATCGATGCTCTGAGGGAGCGGGCGCCCGACCACATCCACGTCCTGAACGATGATCAGGTGATCGTCGACGGTGTACGGTTCCTTGGCAGCATTCTGTGGACAGACTTTGCCCTTTTCGGGGAGGCGGACAAATTCTTCGCGATGCAGCAGGCCCGGCAATGGATGACGGATTTCTCCATTATCCGCATCAATGGGCGGCGTTTTACACCGGACGATGCCATTCGGCTGCACACTGCCAGCCGTGACTGGCTGGCGGGTATGCTGGCGGAACCTTTCGAAGGCAGGACCGTGGTGGTTACCCACCATGCCCCCTCATCGCGGTCGGTCCATCCCAGGTATGCAGGCGACCTGCTGACCCCGGCTTTCGCCAGCAATCTCGAGGGGCTGATGGACGGCGACCGGGCAGCACTCTGGGTCCACGGTCACATGCATGAGTCATATGACTATGAGATTCACGGTGTCCGGGTCGTCTGCAACCCACGTGGGTACGCCCCGAAAGCACTGAACCCGGAATTCAGATCGAGTTTGATAGTGGAGCTCTGAGATTCAAGTTATACGGTACGGCCTATACTTATCATTTATACGATAGGCCGTATAAATTGAGCGGGATGCTGGAAAAATCATACCCAGCTGTTCAAGGATTGCCTGGGCGGTGTGTTCGTCGATGAGCATGCCAGAAGGTCGGCCGATCTCGCTGCTCGTCATTGTCGAGCGACGGTAGTGCCCCCGCAGATGGCCGGTATGCCTATGTCTTTATAACGTTTATTATATTTTGGCAATTTGTTACAAAAATATGACAAGATGTATGACGGTTCTTCATGAAAGGCAAACTGTCATGGGCACCCTTTAGAGGGCATGCAGCGTGTGGTTATAAAACTGACAAAGGGCCTGGATATACCCATGGAGGCCCCGCCTGAACAAACCATCCAGGACGCGCCCGCCGTCGGATCGGTCGCGGTGCTGGGCGCGGACTACCCGGGGTTGAGGCCCGCCGTGGTGGTTCGCGAGGGTGAGCGGGTAGCACTCGGACAGCCGCTTTTTACGGACAAGAAAGACCTCCGTGTGCGTTATGTCTCGCCGGGGAGCGGCACCGTGACGGCCATCAACCGGGGCGCACGCCGAGCCCTGCTCTCCGTCGTTGTCACCCTTGAGGGTGACGACGAGTTGAAATTCAACGCCTGCGAAGCCAGTGAACTAAGCACGCTGAGCGAGGCGCAGGTAAAAGAGAACCTGCTGACGAGCGGACTGTGGACGGCCCTGCGCTCGCGACCGTACAGCAGTGTGCCTTCACCCGACGCACGGCCCGATGCTCTGTTCGTCAATGCCATGGACAGCAACCCGCTGGCGGCGAACCCTGAGGTGGTCGTCGCCCAGGATCGGGATGACTTCCTCAACGGCCTGCGGGTACTCGGCAAACTCGGGGACAACGGCCTGTTCCTGTGCAAGGCGGTAGACGCCGATATTCCGGGAGACCGCCTGCCCGGTGTACAAGTCGCGGAGTTCGCGGGGCCGCACCCGGCCGGTCTGGTGGGGACTCACATTCACCACTTGGCGCCGGTTATCAATGGCCGCAGCGCCTGGTACGTGAACTACCAGGATACCATGGCTATAGGGCGATTGTTCACCAGCGGGCGCCTGCCGGTTGAAAGGGTCGTGGCCCTGGGCGGTCCGATGGTCAAGCGGCCGCGCCTGTTGCGCACCTGCCTGGGAGCCAGCCTGCGGGATCTGACGGAACAGGAACTCGAAGACGTGGACTGCCGGGTGGTCTCGGGCTCGATCCTGTCCGGGCACCGTGCCGCCGACGCCTTGGGTTATCTCGGGCGCTATCACCTGCAGGTCTCGGTCCTCGCCGAAGGCCGCCAGCGCCATTTCCTGGGTTGGCTTGCGCCGGGCAGCCGGCGATTCTCCGCAAGCCGCGCTTTTCTCTACAGCCTTCTGCCCAAGCGGCTACTGCCGCTGACCACTTCCCAGAACGGCAGCCCGCGGGCGATGATCCCGGTGGGTGCTTATGAGCGTGTCGTACCTCTGGACCTGTTGCCCACCCAGTTGCTGCGTGCCCTGGTGGTCGGGGATACGGAAATGGCACGGCAGCTCGGCTGTCTGGAATTGGACGAAGAAGACCTGGCGTTGTGCAGCTTCGTCTGCCCCAGCAAGTACGAGTTCGGCCCCGCCCTGCGCGAGGTCCTGACACGCATCGAGAAAGAAGGCTGATGCGCGCCCTGCGACGTTACCTGGACCGAATCGAGCCGCTGTTCGCCAGAGGCGGGCGTTTCGCGAAGTACAACGCCCTCTACGAGATGGTCGACACCCTGTTGTACACACCATCCGACGTCACCCGGTCCCCGCCTCACGTGCGCGACGCCATGGACCTGAAACGGCTGATGATCTTCGTGGTCATCGCCGTGACCCCCTGTCTCCTGGTGGGAATGTACAATACCGGCTATCAGGCCAACGCGGTGATGCAGACCCTGGGCCTGTCTTCCGCCGGTGGCTGGCGCGGCGCTGTACTGGAGGGCCTCGGCGTCGGTTACGACCCGGTCAGCGTCACCGCGTCGCTGATGCACGGCCTGTTG
>JBDNAP010000270.1:0-7536 GCA_039768325.1 Thiogranum sp. | reverse complement strand
CGCTGACGAGCTTCACACCGAGGACTTTCAGTTGCACTACAAGAACATCGTTATTGTATTCCGAACCACTGTAAAGTTGTAGCTCACCCTGTCAGGGGTGGATTACACCGTGAATATGGCTTGGTACTGAAGACTGCATGAATTTCTGTGGACTACAGGCTTGCTAAAGCTGCCTGATTATTGTCATATCGATGCTAACATATTCTTTAGCTCCGACAGTTAGTGTGCTTTTATGAATGACCGAACCGTAACCCAATTACTGCAGGATTTGCGTGGTGGCGACCCACAGGCGGTCGATATGCTGGTGCCCCGGGTCTACGACAGTCTGCGCAAGCTGGCCGGACACGTGATCCGCGGTGAACGCCAGGATCACACCTTACAGGCCACCGCCATCGTCCATGAGTGTTATTTGGAATTGGTCGACATGCTGGTCGACTGGCAGGACCGGGCACATTTCTTTGCGATAGCGGCTCGCCAGATGAGGCGCATCCTGGTTGATTATGCGCGCGCCCGTGGCAGCCAAAAGCGCGGTGGTGATCGGCATCGACAGACACTGGATGATGTATTGATGATTGAACCAGCCCTCGATGCTGATATCCTGGATCTGGATGAAGCACTGACCCGCTTAGCCGAGTTTGATGACAGGAAGTGTCAGGTAGTGGAACTACATTTTTTTGCAGGTCTGACCTACGACGAAATGAGTGCGGCGTTGGGCATTTCGGCGGCCACCGTGGATCGCGAGCTACGCATGGCCAAGGCCTGGTTGTATCGGGAATTGAATGAATGATGGTGCAGCATCAGACGCCGTCTGTGTGGTTATAAACCGATGAAGAAAGTTACTTTCTCATCGCAAGGAAAGACATTCGGCGGTCATTGATCATAAAAGTTCGTGAGGGAATTTGTCTGGAATTGACGCTTAAGTAATACAAAGATGTTGCATTTTTTACTTAGCAGATAACGTGGATTGGGAGATGTTATGGAAAAACAACGCATTGCCATCATCGGGGGTGGTGTTTCGGGCCTGGCGGTTGCATATAACTTGCTGCAGCAAACAACTAAGTTTGAGTGCGTAATCGATATCTATGAAGCCAATGAGTATCTCGGTGGAAACGCCGATACGGCGCAAGTGGATTTAGGGGAAATAAAAGACCCTCTCTTAGCGAACACACGCAGCAATAAGCGCCATCTCATTCGCAAGGCAGATCTGGGCGTCGATGATTTAAACATGGATACCTACACGCGGATAAAGAGGATTATGGATGAAATCGGTTTCAAAGATTATCGTCCACTCGAGGACACCGCCTGTTTCTTTACCCTGAATGGTTCAAAAGTGCTGACCGCAGACGGAGAATTACGGCATGGCACCAGTGATCCAAACATCGCCGTCAGTGACGAACTCGCATCGACCTACAGCAAATTTATGGCCGCGGCGGCGCAGGCCATCGAGCACGAAGGGCGAAAGAAAGAATATAAACGTTATACCGTTGGACAGTATGTCGCCGACTATATGAAACAGGCGACTGGTAAAGACATACCGATGATCGAAGAAATGCGGGATTGTTTACTTTATCCGCGTATCAACGCGATGTATTTTGTTGATGATGTAACCGGGCCTGCCGGGATGCCGCTACGCGCTGTTATGCAATATTACATTATTCAGGAAGGGTTCAAGCATGATGACCCGAATCCCCCCACACCGAAGCGCAACTACTTTCTGAATGGAGCACAAGCCTGGATCGATAAACTTGCCGAATATCTCTTAAATAAATACGCTGACAGATTGAAAATCATTCGCAACGCCCAGGCCAGTATCTATGTTGAAAAATCACAGGTGTCTATCTCGGTACCACCAGGACAAGGGACGTCAGGTCTGCCAAAGCCACAGAGTTACGACAAAGTGGTGATGGCCTGTCATGCCGATGATGCGATGCGGGCCATTAAACACGGCATGAGTCAAGGTCTGATCAATGTCCTCGACAAAGTACGTTATACCAATAGTATTGCCGTCGCCCATACCTTCGCCGGCGTGTTAGCGCCGGATCGCAATGCATGGCGCACCTATAATGTGTTGATTCGCGAGGGGCAGGCGATCCATCCGTATTCCATGACCTATGTGATGAATCGGCATCGTAACGATGCGGCCGTCTGGTATGAAACGGATGCACACGGTACGCCAGTGATGAAAACAACGGAGTTCAACAAGGCCGGTATGCCGCAATATTTTGTAACATTGAATCCTTGTGTACCGATTCCGGATGAATATGTCCTGAAAACCCCCGAGGGTGAAGCACGCAAACCAGCCGGTTACTTCAAAGAGTTTAAAAACAACGAAGAAATGTTACCGGGTTGGCGTCAACTCGGTGGTGTCGAGGGTGAAGGCCAACCGGTGATTGGCTGGTTCAAACATAACGTCTTGAATTTTGACTGCCTTGATGCACAGGAGCAGTTGGCAGAATTGCAAGGTGGTGATTATATGAATCTGTATTTCGCCGGGGGCTGGACCCGTGGGGCCGGCTTGCATGAAGAGTGTTGGAAAATGGCGGAAGAGCTGGTGAAGATTATGACTCAGCACGAGGCTTCATTACAAGGCAAGAACCCGCATAGTGAACAGCATGAAACGACTTATTGATCTTGCGCGTTCAAGTTTGGACAGTAGGAATTGGCTTGCATTCACTGATGACTTGATCAATGAGTTTCACCCGGGCATGAAAGCCGATTTGCTGTGCCTGTTTTTTTAGCTCGACCAGTTGCTCCGCGATCCGGGGCGCGTGCGGGGTTTGACCGGCCGTTGCCAGGGTGCGTCCCCAATGGATATGGAAATTGGCCCAGGGATTAGGCTCTGCCTGGGTATAGTCCTCTAACAGCTTGCTGTAATACTCCGTGGCAGACCAGTCTGCATTCTGTAATGAGACTTCTATGGCCGCGCGATAAAATTGATAGTAGTTATGACCGACACAACCTTGTTGCAATAATCCAATTCCTTCTTTTAATGCCGACTCGCGCTGCGCCGCTTGATCGGTGGCGAGGGCGATCGTTCCCAGTATCCAGGGGCCGATAAATTGGATACCCGTTTCGCGAGTGACCTGCATAGCCTTTTCGGCTACCTGCAATGCCTCTTGCTTTTGATTCTGTGCGATGAGAATACGCGCCTTGCTTTCATTGAGAAATGGTTCAAAGCGTTTGGCACCCAGGCGCTCAGTTAATCCCAGTCCCAATTGAACCTGCATCATGGCATCTTCTAGATGATCCTGATCGAGCAGGATCCACCCTGCTGTAAGACGCGATACGATTTCCGCACGGACATGTCCTACCTTGTGGGCAGCATTTGCTGAATCCAGTGAGTCCAGTAAGGCCGCGGATAATTCATTCAGATAAATTCGTACTGTACCGAGCATGAAACGATTGGCTGCCTCAATGCGGCCATAACTAAACTGTTTACATAACTCCAGGCAGCGATTGAAATAGCCATAGGCGCTAAGCATGTGTCCAGCAGCGTATTCGGCATCACCCAGTCCGCTTAAGGCCTGCGCCTCATGCCGGGGTGAATCGGCCTGTTGTGCAAATTCAATGGCGCATCGATGCGCATTCCGACAGGCCTCGATGTTGCCGCTCGGAAAAAACAAGTTGCCACGTTGATAATGGATTTGTGCCAAGTCGGCAATTAATTGATGACTCTGTGCGGCGGTCTCTGCCTTGTCCAGAGCAGCAAAGGCCTTTCCGTGCTCGTCATTAATGTCATAACCATAAGCCAACCCGATCCAGGCACGGCACCGTTGGCGGTCTGTTGTTGCAGACTCCAATGCCTGAGTATACGCCTGCGCGGCAGTGGCGACATTACCCATGTCCATCGCGACATCGCCTAACAGAACGTTGATTGTATATTGATCGTCCTGTTCGGAAGCGATTTGCCTGGCACGTTCGAGCAGTCGTATTGCCTTGTAAAAGTGATATTGTTGTTTATGTTCATCGGCTGCCACGAGATACGCACTCGTTGCTTCGGGTGAGCGAGCGCGATCCAGATGTTCCGCAGTAAGGGATTTGTCGCGTTCACGAAACCAGTTAGCGGCGCGGCTATGTAATTCCTGTTTGTGTGTTTCCAACAACGAGGCATAGATGCCTTCATGGATCAGTGCATGGTTGAATAAATAATCATTGCCACGCGGATGCACTAGTTGGTGTTGTACCAGACGGTGACAGTCATAATCCGGGTCATCCAACAGGTAACGCAATGGCTCGGCAGAAAAGCGCTGTCCAATAATTGATGCGGCACGTGCTGCATGCATATCAGCAAGCACCAGCTTGTCCAATTGGGATTGCACCAGACTTTGTAAGGAGGCCGGTAATTGTGTTACTTCATTTACAGCAGCGGCATTCCTTATCAGTTGCTCAAGAAAAAGAGGATTACCCTGGGCACGTTGGATCAGTGGCGTGTAGTCTTTATCATCATCACTGAGTGACTTTGCCAGTTGCAGGGCATCTTCCTCACTTAAGGTAGAGAGAAAAAAGGAAACCAGGGGAATGTTGTTCATCCTGCTGCGCCAGGCCGGGGAAAGGGGTTCATTCTCCGGTCGAGTTGTGAGTAACAGGATCACCGGAACATGCCGGATGTTTGCGGCGATTTGGACAATACAGTCCAGCGCATTGATATCGGCCCAATGCAGGTCTTCGATCAGAATAAAGAGCGGTTGTTGTTGCGCCTTCCTGAGCACAATTGAAGTCACCACATCGTGGATGCCTTGCATTCGTGACACATGGTCCATGACATCAAACAACAGCTGCTGTTCTTTGCTCAGCGGTAGTCCCAACAGATCATTCAGGTAAATGATCTGTTCGGCGTCGAGCATACCGCTTGCGACCAGCTGATTAATATTCAAATGATGATTCGAATCATCGCTGGCAATCGGTAATGACAACAGACTACGTATGATCGACGCCACAGCACCTTGACCCTCGCTGACACCGAAATCCAGGATCAGGCCATGATGCGTTTCATAACCGGATTTTTCCGCCAATTGTTTGCACTCTGTGGCCAGACGGGTTTTGCCGATACCCGCCTCGCCGCACACATAGACCACATGGCCACAACGGGTTTTTCCGCGGCCTTCCAGTAAATTCATAAACTGTTGCGTTTCTGCGCTACGTCCAATCAAAGGAGGAGCGATTGTCGTGTCTGTGTGCTTGTCGGAGAGGACGCGCCACACATAAATGGGTTCCTTCTGATAGCGGAGGTTGACACTGCCGCTGTGTTCGCAAGCGAAGCGACTACTGATTATTTGATAAAGCGAATCGGAAATAATAGTTTCACCGAACTGTGCCAGATCATCCAGTCGTGTCGCCAGCGTCAGTGAGTCGCCGCTAATGGTGAAATCCCGGGCAGGATTGTCCGAGGCGTTGTTCATTAGAACAACGCCATTGGCAATGCCGATATGCGCGGCAAGTGGCTGCTGGAACTCCGCTCCGATCGAATTCACCGCGCTATGACAGGCGAATGCGGCGTGGATAGCACGTTGTGCGTCATTATCATGTGCAATGGGAACACCAAAAATAGCAATCGCCGTGTTGTCGATCTCGCGATTTACGATACCACCATACGATATAATGACGTCACTGATACTCTTGAAAAAACGTTGCACAATCTGTTGAGCTGTTACGGGGCCTTTGAGTTGAAGCAGTGCTGAATAGGCACACAGATCGATGGATATTACCGTTGCCTGACGCAAATCACCATCGCTGCTAAAAATGGTGGGGCGGGAATTTGTTTTACTGGTTCTGGTATTGATCGTCTCTGTTTGCTCCTCGGTATACCGTGTCGGAGGCGGGTTATCCGATTTTGACAGGTGTTTTTCAGTGTGAATGAATTCACTCAGAGCGGCCTGTGCAGAGGGGTAACGTAACTTCAAGTCATGACATAACATTCGGTTGATGATTTGCTGTAAGGCATCCGGCAAAGTAGGATTGAGGCTCTTTAAAGGTGCGTAGCCGCCTTGCGCAATGGCATACATAACCTGGTGATTTTGCTTGCCTGAGAACGGACGGCGCCCGGTTATTAATTCATACAATATCACGCCGCATGACCAGATGTCGGATTGCTGACTAGCGTCTTTGCCTTGTAGTTGTTCTGGTGACATGTAGGCGATGGTACCGATCTGATTATCGCTCGTGGTAATATCGAAGCCACTGATTTTTGCGATTCCGAAATCAAGTATTTTGACGACATTATTCTCAGTCAGAATGATATTGGCAGGTTTAAGGTCGCGGTGATAAATACCCTGTTTATGTGCCGCCTGCACACCGTGCAGAATCTGTGTCACAATATCTAACGCCTCTGACAGCGTTGGGCGCTGTTGCGCGATCTGCTTATCCAGATTACTGCCCGGGTAGTAACCCATCGCAATATAGGGCTGGCCGCAGCCGGTTTCACCAATATCATAGATTGTGCAAATGTTCGGGTGATCGAGTCGTGAAGCTGCGCGAGCCTCGACCAGAAACCTTTCATGACTGGCAGTTCGGTGTCGATGTTGGTGGGACAGAAATTTGAGTGCCACGGCGCGATGTAAGCGGGTGTCCTGCGCTTTATAGACAGCGCCCATACCTCCTTCGCCAATCAATGACTCGATACAGTATGGGCCGATCATGGCGCCTGGACGCCATTCTGTTCGACCTGTTTGCGGTGGTGTTATCGGACTAAGAAAGCCAGTTGCCTTTTTATCCGCTGCTATTAACGATAAGACCTCGTCGCGCAAACCGGGATCCTGGCAGTGCTGATTCAGGTATGCGATTGTTTCATGGCTGTCCATGGCATCGACTGCCATGAATAGTTCCTGAATAATCTGCCAGCGCGCTGTATCCATGCTAGATATGATTACCTGTTCCAATAAGATACATCAGTTAATAACCTGCCTCGATATGAGAACAATCAGGCAGCTTTAGCAAGCCTGTCGTTCCCGAAAACTCATATCACACTGTCCTGGTCCAGCGAATGTTTGTGCCCGCCGATCGATTCATAGCTCTCGGAATCTATAATCGTTATTGTATCCTTCAATCAGGAACTCTCAAGAACTCGTTTTCGGGGGGCGCGACTCCTGCCAAAACGCAACCACCGCGAGTCGATCTTCCTGTCACCACACAAGCATCGGCATCGTATTCCGGCTCAACTTAAGGTTATCGTTCATCCTGTTCTCGGTGGATTGCACCATGTATATTATGTAGCAGTGAAAGCCACATGAATTTCTGCGCACCACGCCCAAATACTTGAAGGTAAGATGGATACAATTCCGATACCTGGTTTCAGGGATCCGTTTAGTTCTTTAAGCCATTTAATTGGCGCGTTTGTATTTCTGATCTATGGCATCAAGTTGATATTAATTGCCCGGGTTCATCGCGGTTGGGCAGTCGCAGTAACCGTGTTTGTAATATCGGGTGTGTTTTTACTCTCTATGAGTGCTGTGTACCATTTGCTTGAACAGCATGGCGTGAGCCGCGCCGTTTTACAACGCCTGGATCATGCGGGCATCTTTGCTTTAATTGCCGGCACCT
>JBDNAP010000269.1:0-2554 GCA_039768325.1 Thiogranum sp. | reverse complement strand
CTTGCCATTGTACCGCCCCAGGAACTTGTGGAAGCCCTGGTGCTTGCGGAAACCAACCAGGCGGGTAACGACATCAGCACAGACAAACTGCTGGACCTACAGGCCTGGATGCGCAGCGTGACCAGTCCGGCGCCGGGAGACTTTGACGAGGCAAAGGCAGAGGCCGGTTTCCATCTTTTCTTTGGCAAAGCGAACTGTGTGGCCTGTCATTCCAGCCCGGATCTCACCGGTCCGGGGCTGTTCAGCGACATCACCGAGCAGACACCCAGCGGTGGTCTGTCCGGTGGTATTCATGTGCCCAGCCTGCGCGGGATCAGCCACACGGCACCCTATTTCCATGACGGAAGTGCAGCAACACTGACTGATGCCGTGGCACGTTTTGTGGCACGGGGTGGGCCGGTGCCACCGCTCAGCAACGAAGAACAGGGATCTCTGGTGGAGTACCTGAACAGCCTGTAAGAAGACAGGGGTCTACACGCGCCCTCTGCATGGCATGCAGGGGGCGACCGATCCATCCAGGCTGAGTCCTTTAAGCGACAGACCCGCAACTTAAGCGACGGTGGTTCGGGTTGCCGTTTTTGTTTCACTATGTTCTAACGCGCCGGCGGGTCCTTCATCCTCGCTCTTGCAAGCGGCCCGAGGCAGCTAATTCTCTATTTGATCCCAGAAGTCCATCGCAGCACTATTGCGCATTCTGATACGCCATCCCAGGATGGTAAAAATAATAATGCTTAAACAGATAGCCTGAATGATGAGTAGTAAAATGGTGACAAGCAGTTCCATTTCAACCTCCTTTGCGGCTAATGTGGGGAAGCAGAAAAGTGCGGTGTCCGCTGCAAACGACACGAATACCTGCTAACTCATGGCGGCACCATCGGCAGAGTATCAAGCACAGGTCATAATGAGGTAAGAGCGTGAATTACGCAGCCTTACCTCATGCGTTGCGTCTATAGACATTCGTCGCATAGACATCTGCTAAACCGCTACTGATAATGACCGCAAGGCTTTCTTACGGAAAGCGTTTCAGGCTGTGCTCGAATCCCCTCGAGTGCGGCCATTTTTTTGTCTTTTGATCGTGGTCTGCGAACTGAAAACGCAGGCTCTTGCAATCCGCTGAATTGGCGAAATCAGCCGCGATACAGCCAAGTCAGAAGGACGAGGAGGGAATCAGCCATGGAACAGACGATTAAGCTGAATTACTGCGGTAACCTGGTTGATGCTCTGTATGATGGTGATGACACAAAAGCGATTGAAGCGGCCGAAGCGTTCGTTCAACAGATGCATGAGAGGGTTTCGAAAGCGTATCCGGGTGCGGAGGTATCCGTGAGCACCGATTGGACAGTACCGGGCACCTGTGACGGCTGCAAAATTGAAGGGTTTGCGGGCGATGCTCCGCTAGAGCATATAGCCGCCATTGAAGTCGCGCTGCTCTGCGAAATCACCTGGCCATAACGAACACTACCGGTCGGCGTTAAGAAATTCCGCGGACTGCCGATAAATGAAGCACCACGGCGCTGTTGCCACACGCTGTGTGTTGCTGAGAATACTCCTCTAGAGAAGCCAGCAACAAGCCAGCGTCTTTTCCTCCGATGAGGCGCTGGCTTTTTTTACCCTGATCGCAGCCCGCTACGCGTCATGGGTACAAACGCCGACAATGGGTAAGCAAGGGTGTCGCGGTTGCCCGATTGGTGCCTGGCAACATGGGGCGTTGAAACAGGGGTGTTGCAATGGATATGAAAACGTTCACGGAATTCTGGAAAGGGATGTTCTTTCTCGTTTCCACCCTGGCCCTGTCGGTTCTTCTCTACCTGGTCGTAATCACGTGGCAGCCACTGTGGACGGAAGGCTTCAAAAATTTCGGGGATATATCCAAGGCGATCAGCAGGCTGGACAGGACGGCCAAGCCGGTGGCCGAAATGGCGCCGCTGATGCTGGGCGAAATGGACGAGATGCGCAAAACGATGGTTCAGATGCAGCAGTCCATGGAAACCATCGAGGAACTTAATCCCAGCGTAAAGGAAATAACTTACACCATGAACCGCATGACCTGGGTCATAGAGCAGCGCATGGGCATGATGACCAACGAGGTGGATCGGATGGGGGACAGGTTTTCCCCTGCAGGTATGATGCCTTTCAACTGGTGATCGAGTGTGCGCCAGGTGGTCACGGGAATGCAAATCCGAAACCCTTGTCTGCGATGTGTGCCTGGTTTCAGTTACGGCGTAAAAACCGCTTCCCACACAGCTGCGGGCAAGAAAAAACCGCCCACAGGCGGTTCGTTCAAGTGTCAGTAATTCATGAATATTTGGCTTCCCTGTTGATTTGCACGCTAGATTTACGCATTTTAAGGGGTATTTGCATTTAATAATTGTTCCACCAGATACAGAGAACATTTTCTGTATTCTGTATCTTAGCCAGACATATGCGGTGCATAATTAAGTGCAAATGTGGGTCAAGTTTCGATGCACTTCAACATTTACATAGCCTATGGCAATCCTGGGGACCTTAAGCGAGAGCTGATGCTATACAAGGGGCTTCTGCATTAGGCCGGTCG
>JBDNAP010000268.1:0-2849 GCA_039768325.1 Thiogranum sp. | reverse complement strand
TCACGAAAATCAATCTGTTCGTTATCCATTGAATAGCCTGCAATGCATCGCGTGTGTCGCCTTATATCGATTAACGGGTTCGGCGCCAACACTAGAGATGAGCTGCGCCACGCGCCTGTAAAGTTATGCTTTATATATCACACCCGGCACCAACTCTTCGACCGAGGCAAGAATAAACCCTGCACCTGAGCGACTCAAGAGCCACCCAGACTCTCAATCTTTTTTAATATATACATGGAGTTACAAATGGAATGGGCTTCACAGGCCGGGCCGCAGGAAATATCGATCCACAGCCCACAACCCGGCCGTGCCAGCGCCTGCTGAAGATGAACTGTCAAGCCAGCAAACGTCTCACCCGACTCCAGTCAAAGGCCGGTCCGGGATCGGTTTTACGGCCGGGTGCGACATCACTGTGCCCGACAACATCCCTTTCCCCGATGGCAGGGTAGCGGCCACGTAACAGCTTAATGATTTCTGCCAGCCGCCGGTACTGGATCTCCTCATACGGCTCCTCATCCTGACCTTCGAGTTCGATACCAATCGCGAAATCGTTACAGGCGTGCCGGGACCGGTAACAGGACTTGCCCGCATGCCACGCGCGACCCGTGAACGGAACGTACTGCACCAGTTCGCCGTCACGACGAATCAGCAGGTGTGAAGAAACCCTGAAATCCTTGATCGTCGCGAAATAGGGATGGGCATCGGCATCCAGCCGGTTGGTAAAAAAGTCATCGATCCAGGTACCACCATACTCCCCAGGCGGCAGACTGATTCCATGGACAACGATCAGTGAAATATTACAACCCTCAGGACGATCGTCGTAGTTTGGCGACAACACACGGCGCGCATCGGACAACCAGACGCCATCGGCCGACAATTTCATATTTTTTCCTTAATCAAGGACCGAAGCTATTATGGAGTCTCCCGCTATTCCGTTACAATGCCGTCTTTGTTCTGAAAATTCCGGTGTTACAAGGAGCATTTGTGAAGTCGTTTAGCCTTGTTCTTGCCCTATCCTTGGGGCTGATCACAACTGCAATGGCAGAAACCCGTTATGTCAGCGATCGTCTGGAGATCCAGATGCGTACCGGCAAAGGTACCCAATTCCGCATTCTGCGCATGTTAGCCAGCGGCACAGCTCTTGAGGTCCTCAAAACCGACAAAGAAAGCGGTTATACACGGGTGCGCGCACCCGGGGGCGTGGAAGGCTGGGTACTCAGCCGACTGCTCATGAAAGGCCCGGCGGCGCGTGACAAGCTGGCAGACGCGGAGAAAACGCTGGCACGCCTGGAACTGGAGAACCGTAAACTCAGTGCAGCATTCGAAGAACTGCAAAAAGAGAAAGGCAGTACGGACCAGGAACGCAGCAGATTGAACAAGGATAACCGGAAACTCAGCCAGGATCTGGAAGAAATCCGCCGCACCGCCTCCAGTGCTCTGGCGATCGATGCGGAGAACGACGAACTGAAAAGCCGGATTGTCGCCTACGAAAGGCAGGCGCAGACCCTGCAACAGGAAAACGAAGGTTTAAAAGACCGCACTGCACGTGACTGGTTCATGGTTGGTGCCGGGGTGGTGATTCTGGGCATGGTGATCGGTTTAATCATCCCGCGTATCCGCTGGCGCAAGAAATCCAGCTGGGACACACTTTAGACAGATTGCACTGGTAAGTGCTTAGGCAGCAATGAGTGCAAGAGTTAGTCGCCATAGCTGTGCGGGAGACGCGCTCCCTCAGGGGACCTTCTCTCGCCGGGGGAGCGGGCACACCCGCAATTTCGTCGGACGTTATTGCCGACTACTCGTCGGTTACGCAACCCTCAGATGCATCTTTCACATTCTTGATGTACTTGTACAGGGTGCCACGCATGGCCTTATAGGGCCGCATTCGCCATTCAGCCTGGCGGCTTTCCATCTCCCCGGCGCTGACATCCACGTCCAGCGTATTGGTTTCCGCATCAATGCTGATGACATCACCATTGCGCAGCAAACCGATCGGCCCACCCTCCTGGGCTTCCGGCACCACGTGGCCGATAATGAAACCGTGTGAACCACCGGAGAACCGCCCGTCGGTGATCAATGCAACCTCCTTACCCAGGCCGGCGCCCATAATGGCCGAGGTGGGCGTCAACATCTCCGGCATACCCGGGCCGCCCCTGGGGCCTTCGTAACGAATCACCACCACGTCGCCTTTCTGAATCTCCCCTCGCTCCAGGCCCGCCAACATGTCTTCTTCACAATCGTACACGCGCGCAGGTCCGGTAAACTTCAGGCCTTCCTTACCGGTGATCTTGGCCACCGAACCACCCGGGGCCAGATTGCCCTTCAGAATCTGGATGTGCGCAGTCTGCTTGATCGGTTTGTCAATCGGCATGAAAACATCCTGACCCTCTGACAAGCCCGGCAATTCCTCAAGATTCTCTGCCATCGTTTTTCCGGTCACCGTCTGACAGTCACCATTGACGAGTCCCTGTCCCAGCAGGTACTTCATCACCGCTGGTGTACCACCGACATTGTGCAGATCCTCCATCACGTACTTTCCGGACGGCTTGAGATCCGCCAGCAACGGTACCCGGTCGCTGGCCCGCTGGAAATCATCGATAGTCAGCGGCACATCGACCGACCGCGCCATGGCGATGAGATGCAGCACGGCGTTGGTCGACCCCCCCAGCGCCATCACCATCACCATGGCATTTTCGAAAGCCTCGCGGGTCATGATATCGCGCGGTTTTATATCCTTCTCGAGCAAATAACGGATTGCATGCCCCGCCTGCAGACACTCCTCAAGCTTGCCGGTATCCACTGCGGGAATTGAGGAACTGTAGGGCAGGCTCATACCCAGCGCCTCAATC
>JBDNAP010000267.1:0-14956 GCA_039768325.1 Thiogranum sp. | reverse complement strand
GACCACGTCAGCCAGCTAGCGGGTCGTGCGGAGTTTCAGGCCTGTCTGGAAAGCGAGCACGAAAAGGCTGTTCGGGAGCGTTATCCACTGGCGCTGGTGCTGGTTAATCCGGATGAGTTCGGGCTCACCAATCATCGTCTCGGCAGGCAAACGGGTGACGCGGCTTTGCGCGAGGTAGCATTGCGCTTATCGCACAACCTGAGACGCTCCGACGGTGTATTCCGTTACGGCGGTGCTGTTTTCTGCATATTGATGCCTGGCACAACGCCTGACGCCGCACGTGCTGCCGCTGACAAATTGCGCCAGACTTTGAGCAAGCATGGCTACCTTGACGGTGGCGCGCGCTTTGCGTTCAGCACCGGTGTGGCGGTGTATGAGCCCGGCGATGATGTTGAAGCTGACGTGCTGGCTGAACCCGGTGAACTGTTGCGGCGCGCCGACCAGGCCCTGAACGTGGCAAAGCTTTCCGGTGGCTCGCGTACCGTCGTCTGGAGCACAGATGGCAGCGATTCCAGTATCGATACCCTGGACCGGCTCAGCGGGATATTCACGGCTGATACCGAAAAGGACTACCGGAATATGCTGCTGTTGTGGGATACGATTACGGTCATCTCGTCCCGGCCGGAGATGCAGGCCATTGCGGCCGAGTTTGTCGCCAGGGTTGGGTCTACATTCGGCCCGGAAAGAGTGAGCCTGTACACCGGGCTGAAGGACGATCAACCGCGTCTGCTGGCTGCGGACTGCGCCAAAGCCGACGGCGAGGGCAGGATTTCGGACCAGCGGGAATTACCCCTGTCGAGCGAACAGAAAAGTCTCATGTCCATGGCCAGACGGCACAAGCGCACCGAACGCCTCCGTCTGGCTGTGAACCGACAGGGCAATGCCTCCGCCGCCAGTCATGGCAAAGCCCATATTGCTTACGCAGTGCCGCTGCTGGTCGGAAACGACTGCGTCGGTTGCCTGTATCTGCAGGGCCAGGAAGAGACTCTGGCATTGGATAATTCCGACCTGGTCTTCCTCGATGCGCTGGCCAGCCAGATTGCCGTTGTGCTGGACCGTGCCGAACTGGCCTCACGGTGGAGACGGGAAAAGGAACGCGAAAGCCAGCGGTTGCGGGAAGAGGTCAACGAGTTGCGCCAGGCGATGCCGCACAGCCGCCTGGTATACAAGTCCAGCCAGCTGGATGCCGTGGTCAAGACGCTTGGTAAAGTGGCGCCTACCGATGTCACCGTGTTGATAAGCGGTGAGAGTGGTACCGGTAAGGAAATGCTGGCGCGTACACTGCATGATTTAAGCGCACGCAGAAAAAGGCCCTTCATTACGGTCGACTGCAGTGCAATCGCCCACAGCTTGATGGATACGGAACTGTTCGGACACGTCAAGGGCGCCTACACCGGCGCCCAGGGTTCCTCACCGGGGCGCATTATTCAGGCCGAAGCGGGTACCCTGTTCCTTGATGAAGTCGGCGAGCTGCCGCTGGAAATCCAGGCCAAATTACTGCGTTTCCTGCAGGAAAAAGAGATTACCCCGGTAGGCGCGACGCGTCCTATCAATGTCGACGTCAGAATCGTGGCTGCGACTAACCGCAAGCTGGCTGATGAGGTGGCCAGGGGGCGGTTCCGGGAAGACCTTTACTACCGCCTCCAGGTGGTAACCGTGACCGCACCGGCGCTGCGCGATCGCCCCGATGACATTCTTCTGCTGGCATGCTATTTCCTGGAGAAGTATTCCAGCGAGTACGGCAAGGACCTGCGATCACTGGATCCGGCTGCCGAACATCTGTTGATGGACTATCCCTGGCCCGGCAATGTGCGTGAACTGCAACACCGTATACTGCAGGCTGTTGTCATGTCCGAAAACGAAATAATCGGTTCTTCTGAACTGAGCCTGCCAGCTGCGGCTACCGTGCAGATGGGTGAAACAGCGCATCACAGCCTTTCTCAGTATGGTTCAGCGGCGTCTCTCCCGGAGCGCAGCACTGCCGATTCCAATGCGCCTGCCTTGCCGGCCAGGGGCAACGAAAGTCCCTGGGCGACATTGCGCGAGGTGCTGAAGCGCCAGCTGGTGGCGACGCTCGACAACAGCGGTGTACCGGTTCCCCTGGGCCGATGGCTGGCCGAGGATTTGGTGCTTGCCGCTGACAGCACGTCTAATAATACAGCGAGGCGCGCCTGCTCTGCCTTGGGCATGGCGGAAACCACATTCCGCCGTCGACTGGAGAAAGTTAAACGTGAATTCAGGGCCGGACTGAACGCCCGCAGCGAGGACTGGGCGGCGGTGCAACCGGTACTGTCACACCTGCTGACAGTCAACCACGGGTCGGCCGGCGAAAATATCTTTGAACGTGCCCGCCAGGTGCTGCTGGAAGAGGTTGTGGCCCGTGTGCAACAGGATAGTGTGCTGGGTTCAGCGCTTATGGGTGTGACTGCGCCCACCTACCGGCGTTGGACAGCCGCCCTGCGTTCCTGAATCGGTGCCGGCCGGCACCGCTTTTTTCGCCAATGTCACCGCAATTTCGGCGGATTCCGCGAAAATTCTGAAGCCAATCACATGCCGTCCCGGGCTCGGGAACTTTTGCCTGCGCATACCTCTCCCCGCGATTCCGGTTGATATGCCCTAAGTCTTTGAAATCCAGTGCGTTGGTCGTGATCCGGAAGGCGCCTGGTGTGGTGTGGCTCAATCTGGCACGCAGGTTGCTGCATTCAACTTGTATCGGTGAAGACGGACGCCATAAAAGCGTCAGCGGGGTATGAGCGGAATTCGTTTGGATGCACGCTCAAACGAAACAGGGCGGGGATTCTGGAAATGAAAATAACAAGCACCGTAAATCCATATCAAGCATGCCTCAGCGGTCTCCAGGCCGGTCTGTTGTGTCTGCTGCTGGTAGTCGCCTGCGGCTACGCCGCCACAGCATTCGGTAAACAGACCACACAGCCGACTGAAGTCAGCGCCGGCCTGAAAGCACGTAATCTGCAGTTTTCGCAGATTTCCCAGCAGCACGGTTTGTCACAGGGCGCCGTGAATGCGATTGCTCAGGATCGTTACGGATTTATCTGGTTGGGAACACAGGAAGGGCTCAATCGCTATGATGGTTACGACATGGTTGTCTATGAACATAAGAGTGATGATCCTGCATCACTGTCACACGACTGGATCTGGTCAGCCTATGTAGACAACAGCGGAACCCTGTGGGTAGGCACTGATGGTGGCGGATTGAACCGCTATGACCGGGAACTGGACGCCTTCACCCGATTCCAGCATGTGCCTGATGATCCACACAGTCTCAGCAACAATCGGGTCCGGGTGATCTATCAGGACCGCCAGGGTTATTACTGGATCGGGACCGATGGCGGCGGGCTTAACCGCTTTGACGCAAGCAACGGCCGGTTTACCCGCTATCGCCATGACGATGCCCAGGCGGGCAGCCTGCCCAATGACAAGGTGCTGGCAATTTTCGAGGACAGCAGGGGAAAACTCTGGGTTGGTACAGAGGCGGGTCTCGCCCGTATGGATCATGCGCGCGAGAAATTTGTTGTCTACCGTCATAACCCGTCAGTCCCGGACAGTCTCAGCAATGACCAGGTGCGCAGTGTCTACGAGGACCGCCGTGGTCAACTCTGGATAGGGACCTACAAAGGTGGTCTCAATCTGTTCGACCGCAATACCGGCGGCTTCCGCCATTTCCAGCACGAACCCGGTAATCCTCACAGCCTGGCCCACAACCGGGTTAGAAGCATTTTCGAGGATCATGAGAGTACGTTGTGGGTGGCTACGGATAACGGACTCAACGAGTGGCGGCAGGGCAGTCACGCTTTTGTACGCTACAGTCACGACCCATCGCGGCCGAGCAGCATCAGCGACAATCGCGTGACCACCATTTTTCAGGACGCGGGCAATATTCTCTGGGTTGGCACTTTCAACGGTGTTAACAAATGGAATTATGTCAGCGACGCGTTCCGCTATCTGCAGGATCAGGGTGGAGCGCGTTCCGAGCTGAGCGGTAACGTCATTACGGCCATCAAGGAGTCAGCTGACGGCGTCGTCTGGGTGGGGACTTATGGCGCTGGTCTTAATCGTGTCGATCTGAAAACCGGGCAGACGGATCAATTCCGTCACGCGCCGGCGGATACACAGAGCCTGAGTGACGATCGGGTGATGGCGCTGTTTGTCGAAGAGGACGGCGGTGTCTGGGTCGGCACGCGAAACGGGGGGCTCAATCACCTCGATCCGGAATCCGGTAAATTCACTCACCATCGGCACAATCCGGATAAGCCGGGCAGTCTGAGTTCCGATGCTGTGAGCAGCATTTTCGGCGAAAACAACGGCATTCTCTGGGTGGGTACCTACGGAGCCGGACTTAACCGGCTTGATACCGGTAACGGGGATTTCAGTGTTTATCGCCATGATCCGGACAACGCCACCAGCATCAGCAGTGACCGGATATTGAACATAGTCCGGGATCGTTCCGGTATGCTGTGGGTCGGCACGGAAGACGGTGGTCTCAACCGACTCGATGAGGACAACCAATCCTTCTCTCGCTATCAGCACGATCCGGACAACGAGGCCAGCCTGGCAAGCAACGCGGCCTGGAATATCATGGAAGATAAAGACGGCGCTCTGTGGATCGCGACACTGGGCGGTGGATTGAACCGCTGGGACATCAGCGACCGTTCCGCCAATCAAACCGTGTTCCGGAAATATCAGAAAGCCGACGGCCTGAAGAGCGATACCGTGTTCGGCGTTCTTGAGGATGCGGACGGTTTTCTGTGGCTCAGCACCAATCGCGGACTCTCGCGGCTGAATCCTCAGGACGGCACCTTGAGGCACTTTGACCGTTTCAACGGGCTGCAGGGTGATGAATTCAACTTTGGTGCACACTTGAAAACGAACGGCGGTCATTTGTTGTTCGGAGGTACCGACGGCCTCGTCACCCTGGATCCTGAGTTGTTACGCGTCAACATGCACCGACCTGATGTCGTGCTGAGCGCTCATTCAAGGTACCAGCAACTGGCGACGGTCTACAGCAGCGAAGAGAAAGAAGCGGAGACCATCGAACTCGGCTACGATGACGATTTTATCAGGTTCAGGTTCGCCGCCCTGGATTATGCCTCATCGGACAAAAACCACTACCGGTACAGGCTTGATGGGTTTGACGACGAGTGGATAGACCCCGGACAGGTTCGCTCCGCCACCTATACAAGCCTGCCTGCCGGAGACTATACCTTTACGGTGAAAGCCGCCAACAATGACGGTGTCTGGAATGAGCGGGGTGCTACTTTGCAGCTGCATGTCGCCCCGCCACCCTGGCAGACTCCCTGGGCCTACTCATTGTATACCTTTTTCTTTGGCGGGACTTTTGTCAAGTACAGACGCTCACATAACAGGAAGCTCGACCGCGCCAGCAAACACAGTGCCGCACTGGAAAGCGAGGTCAAGGCGAGAACCCGGCAGCTTTCGGAGCGCAATGATGAACTGCGGGCGGCCAATGATAAGTTGCGCGAGGCGAGCGTTACCGATGCATTGACCGGGCTCAAGAACCGGCGCTATTTCTATGAATCTGTCAAGTCCATGGTGGCTTCAGTCGGCCGGCGCGCCCAGGGTATCAGGCAAGGGGACGCCGGCTCCAATACTGTCGATATTGCCCCGTCAATGTTCTTTATGATGATTGACCTCGACGGATTCAAAGTGATCAACGACACGTATGGTCATGAGGCAGGAGACCGGGCTCTGGTCCAGGTGCGGGACGTCCTGGAATCCAGCTGCCGCACGGCGGACACCATCATACGATGGGGTGGCGATGAATTCATGATCGTCGGGGATAACACCAGTTCCCGTGCCGCCGAACAACTCGCCGAACGGCTGCGCGGTGCTCTCGCAGCACACAAGTACCAGCTTGGCGGTGGGCACGTAGGACGGCTGTCCGGATCTATCGGTTTCGCCATGTATCCGTTCTCACCGTTGAAGAAATCCGGCCTGCTGACCTGGGAGCAGGTGGTCGCCGTTGCCGATCATGCCGCCTACACAGCGAAGAAGAACGGGCGCAATGCCTGGGTCGGTGTTTATGGAACACGCAAGAGTCTCTGGGCGGACTTCACTAAAAACAAAATCGATCTGGCCAGCCTGGCGAAACAGGGCATGGTCAATATCCGTTCTTCACTGCATGTTGTCAGCGAATTTAGGCAGCAAACGAAGCAGGGAAAAGCCTAATTAATCAGAGATTCTCTAAGTGGCAATGGCCTGGCTGTCAGTGTGCAGGCCTGTTTGGTTGGTGCTGAATCCACTTGTCGCCTGTCTTACTTTCCCGGCTCAGGAGAGCCCCCGTCCGACCCTGATGGCTATGGCGGGTCAGTTGTTCTGTAACCCTGAATTCACCTGCCCCGTTTTTTTCTGCATCCTCCGCAATTTCGGTGTATCCACCGGAAAACTGTGAAGTCCGCCACATTTTTCCGGGTGATTTAGCTTGAGCGGCGGCGCCACAAGCTTCCAGGTGTTGTTATAACTCCAAGAAATAAATAATAAAAAATCTATCTGACACCGCCCTGTAGCGTTCCAGGAGCTGGTGTGGCACAGCCGTTGCTCTTATACCAGACAAGACCGGGCGCCTCGCGGAATGCCTGGAATCGGATCAACCAGAGTTACAGGTCGTAAAAGGGGTTCAATGCGATGATCACCATCAACCGAACAAGAACAATAGGTGTGGCAGGCATGGTGCTGGGGCTGCTGTTAGTGCAGGCGCAGTCGTTTATCCCGGGCAACACGGCGTTCCGCTCTGTTATCGTTCAGGGCAGCGATCTGGCCGCCGTCAAAGCCGCCGTACAGGCCGTAGGCGGTGAGGTGACTCATGAGCTGGGCATCATCAATGCGGTGGGTGCGAATCTCGGCGCCAGCGAGCTTGCGGCGTTGAAGGCCAGGGATGAAGTGCGCCGCGTCTACGGCAACGAAAGTGTCGAGTTGGCGGGCAAGCCCGATAAGGGCGACAACGACGGAGGCAGCGGCACCCAGAGCACCATCGAGACTTTCTATGCGAAGTTGATAGATGCCGACCATTTGCACCAGGTGGGTATCGATGGCTGGGGCATTGGCATCGCGGTTATCGACACCGGCATGTGGTCAGGGGGCAATCTCGTGCTCGACCGCTACGGCATGCAACGGCTCAAGGTCGAATACGATGCGATCACCGACACCGTGAAAGTGTGGAGGAACCTCAATAATAGCTCGGCAGATAAGTCGGGACACGGCACGCACGTCGCCAGTGTCGCAGCCAGCAGCCGTGACATCAACGGCTCCTACAACGGCATTGCACCCGCCGCGAGGCTGATACCTGTCACGGCACTCGATGAGAACGGGCAGGGCAGCTACGCGAACGTAATCCGCGCCATCAACTGGATCGTGAACAACCGCAACAAGCATGGTATCGACGTCATCAACATGTCGCTGAGTGCGCCGGTACGCTCACACTACTGGGACGATCCCTTGAATCAGGCGGTGATGGCCGCCTGGCAGGCGGGTATCGTGGTGGTGGCCTCGGCCGGCAACACCGGATCGGACCCCCAGACTATCGGCGTACCAGGCAATGTCCCCTATGTGATCACCGTCGGCGCCATGACCGATAGCTACACGCCGGCCGACGGCGGTGACGATACTCTTGCCAGCTTCAGCGCGGTGGGACCGACCTACGAGGGCTTCGTCAAGCCGGAGCTGGTTGCTCCCGGCGGTCACATGCTCGGCCTGATGCAGAATTCTGCGCAGCTTGCCACCGAGCACAGCGATTACCATGACGGCGACAAATACTTCACCATGTCCGGCACCTCGCAGTCCACGGCTGTTGTCAGCGGCGTTGTGGCGCTGGCGCTGCAGATGGAGCCGGGTCTCACGCCTGATCAGGTCAAGTGCAAAATCATGTCGGCAGCACGTCCGGCGGTGAAAGCCGACGGCAGCCTGGCCTACTCAATTTTCCAGCAGGGCGCGGGTCTGGTGAACGCCTATGATGCGGCGTACAACTGGAATTACGACTGCGCCAACAACGGATTGGACATCGACGCTGATCTTGCCGGTACGAAACACTTCGGCGGTCGCGCCAACCAGAACCCGGACGGCAGCTACTATCTCATGGGCCTGGACGGTTATTTGTGGAGTGATGGCTATCTCTGGTCGGACGGTTATCTGTGGAGCGACGGTTATCTGTGGAGCGACGGTTATCTGTGGAGCGACGGTTACCTCTGGACAGACGGCACTACCGGGGCCAACGGCTACCTGTGGAGCGACGGTTATCTGTGGTCCGATGGCTATCTATGGAGTGATGGTTACTTATGGAGCGACGGCTACCTGTGGAGCGACAGCCTGACCGAGACGGCCAGCGTCAACGTCTGGGTGGAGCAGCAGTAGGCACAACAGCGGGGCGGGTCTGAATGCCTGTCCCGCCTTTAATCCATAACAGTCATCACACCACAGGCGAAAGAGGATTCCCCATGTTGGTCAGAAATCAAGACATACAAGCTGGCGCCCAGGGTCACGCGGCGGACAATGTCATCGAGTTTCCCCTGCCGGCCGACAGTGCGGGTGAGGATGGCGGTCCTCGCTCCACCGCGACGCACACCTCCCTGACACAGGTCTGGCAGGAGGCAGGCAACCAGGATGGACTGGACGGCGTACCTGTCGAGGTCCTGGAAAGCACCCTGCAGAGGCTCAAGGCTGCCGGTCGTCCGGGCGCACTGTGTGTGTTGCGAATCAATGAATACCGCCTCCTGGACGAGACCTTCGGGCGGCGCATCAGCCAGCAACTGCTGCAGCGGGTCGGCAACCGGCTGCGGGCGGGCCTGCGTGGCAATGACCTGCTGGAGCAGATCGCGGAGGACGAGTTCGTGCTCATCCTCGACAGCCAGGCGGAAAACGGGCAGCTTGCCCACATCGCCCAGCGTCTGCTGATGGATTGCAGCGGTGTCTACACTGTCGAAGGCCTGCGTATGCACGTCAACGCCAGTCTCGGTATCGCCCGCTTTCCCATGGATGCCAGCGAGCTGGTCAGGCTGATGCGTTTCGCGCGCATCGCTCTGCACGAGACCAACCCGCGCAGCCCTTCACCCTATCATTTTTTCTCGCAAAAACTCTTCAAACAGTTGCAGACACGGGTCTGGATGGCCGCCGAACTCGAGGAGGCGCTGGACAACGGGCGTTTTGTGCTGCACTACCAGCCGCTGTTCGATATCGAAACCCGGTGCACCCTGGGCGCCGAGGCCCTGCTGCGCCTGCGTACCGAAGAGGGTGAGCTGATTGTCCCGGACCGTTTTATCCCGCTGGCTGAGGAGATGGGCCTGATCGTACCGATCGGCCGCTGGGTGATGAATGAAGCCTGTCAGCAGCTCAAGCGTTGGCAGCAGCAGGGCTTTGGTCATCTGCGCATGGCCGTGAATGTCTCTCCGGCCCAACTCAGCGACGAACGATTTGTCGAGATGGTGAGCGAGGCAGTGCAGCAGGCCGGGATTGACTACAGCGACCTGGAGCTTGAGATCACCGAGGGTCAGGTGGTCGAGTACCTGCCGCTGATCGAAAAGGCCTTCAAAGAACTCAACGACAGGGGTGTTCGCATCGCCATCGACGATTTCGGCACCGGTTATTCGGCGCTGGCCTATCTCACCCGCCTGCACTGGAGCACTGTGAAGATCGACCGGTCCTTTCTCGCCGATATCCCCAATGAATCAAGTGCCGGTCAGATCGTGGCCGCCATCGTCGCCATTGCCGGCGAGTTGGGTCTGCGGGTGACGGCCGAAGGGGTCGAAACCGAGACCCAGTATCGCTTTCTCTCCGACGCCGGCTGTCACTTCGGCCAGGGTTTTGGCTATGCCAGACCCCAACCTGCCGCGGACTTTCTTCGTCTGTTGCAGAGGCCTGAAGCAAGCGGCTGGGCAACAAAGCCAGACCGGATGGAATGAATGTTTTCCTGTCCCAAAAGAGGGCTGCTGTCGCTGGTGTTGCTGTCATTCCTGCGCGTCGTCGTTGCTGACGGTAATGTGACGAGTGGTGATGCCGGGTCCCGGTTTATAGCGCGCAATATCCAGTTTTCGACCTTATCGGTCCCTGACGGGCTGTCCCAGGCGACCGTGAACGCTATTACGCAGGATCAGCAGGGATTTGTCTGGTTAGGTACCCAGGAGGGGTTAAACCGCTTTGATGGCTATGAGTTCAAGGTCTACGAAAAAGATTCGGCAGAGCCCCACTCGCTTTCGCATGACTGGGTATGGACGGTCTACACAGACAATGACGGTCGCTTGTGGATCGGGACGGATGGCGGCGGATTGAGCCGTTACGAGCCTGATGCGGACAATTTTTCCCATTACAGACACAATCCAAACGATCCCGCGAGCCTCAGCGGCGACCGTGTTCGTGTCATCTATCAGGATCGGCAGGGAGTTTTCTGGATTGGCACGGACGGCAATGGCCTGAATCGCTTCAATCCGGACGACGGTAGTTTTGTTCACTATCGACATGATCCCGGTATTTCCGGCAGCCTGTCGAACGACAAGGTGCTGGCGATCCTCGAAGACCGTAGCGGGGCGATGTGGATCGGAACCGATGGCGGTGGCCTGGCTCGGTTTGACCGCGACAGCGGAGAATTTTTTCACTACCGCCATGACGACTCCCGGCCGGAAAGCCTCAGCGATGACCGCATACGCACCGTTTATGAAGATCGACAGGGCCAGCTCTGGGTTGGCACGTTTTCGGGTGGCGTCAACCTGTTTAACCCGCTCGATGGTCGTTTCAAACAGTTTCGGCACAACCCGGCGAACCCCTACAGCCTGAGTCATAATGAGGTGCGTAGTATCTATCAGGATCTCGATGGCACGGTCTGGGTTGCGACTGATGGCGGGCTTGACGAGTGGCGTCCCGACATACAGGGCTTTTTCTCTCACTCCCATGATCCGGCAAATGCCGCCAGCATCGCCAATGATCGTGTAATAAGCATTTTTCAGGACCGCGGAAGCGTGCTTTGGGTCGGCACATACAAGGGCGTCAGCCGCTGGAACTATGTCAGTGATGCCTTCACCTACTATCAATATCACGCAGACGGCAAGCCAGGGTTGAGTAATAACCTGGTGACCGGTATCAGCGGGGCGCCGGATGGCTCGATCTGGGTTGGCAGCTATGGGGGTGGACTCGATCGGCTGGACACTGTCTCCGGCCAAGTGGTCAGTTTCCAACATGATCCGCTTGAGCACAACACGCTGAGTGATAACCGGGTGATGACGGTCTTTGCCGACAAAGCCGGCAGTGTGTGGGCCGGAACGCGTAACGCGGGATTGAATCGCCTGGATACAGCAACGGGCGTGGTGACCCACTACCGACATGATCCTGAAGACAAACACTCGCTAAGTGCGGATGGCGTAACCTGTATCTACGGTGATGACGATGGCACGCTGTGGGTAGGCACCTACGGCGGCGGGCTCAACAGATACGATCTGCGCACGGGACAGTTCAGGGTTTTTCGTCATGACCCGGATGATCGTTCAAGCCTCAGCAGCGATCGGGTGCTGTCAATTATCCGGGGAAGTTCCGGGGTGTTGTGGATCGGCACAGAGGATGGAGGTCTGAACGGGTTCGACGAAGAGACCGGGTCATTCAGCCATTATCGACACGATCCCGCCAATGCTTCCAGTCTTGGCAGCGATACGGCCTGGGAGATTCTCGAAAGTGTGGACGGGTCCCTGTGGATCGCAACCCGCGATGGCGGTTTGAACCGTTGGCTGCCGGCCGATCGAAAAGCCGGAAGGCCTGTATTCAGCCGCTACGGCAAACGGCAGGGGATGGTCAGCAATACACTGCACGGTATTCTCGAAGATGAGGTGGGTGCTCTCTGGTTAAGCAGCAATCGTGGTGTGTCGAGGTTCTATCCCAGTACCGGCCACGTGCGTCATTTTGATAAAATGAACGGTCTGCCGGGTGACGAATTCAACTTCGGCGCCCGCTTCCGCAGTACAGACGGCACCCTGTTTTTCGGTAGTACTGATGGGCTGGTCGAATTCCAACCCACCCGGGTACGTGCGAATCCGCACCATCCATCGACTGCTGTAACCGCTTTTGTACGTTTGGCTCCGGTGGAGACCAGTCATAGCACGGACTTGCAAGCCGCGGATGTCACACTCGGATACCGGGACTATTCGATCAGCTTTGAATTCACCGCCCTGGACTATTCGTCGCCGGATAAAAACCAGTACCGCTACAGGCTTGAGGGTTTCGAGACTGAGTGGATCGACCCCGGTCGTTTCCGACGTGCGACCTACACCAATCTTCCTGCCGGTAACTACACCTTCAAAGTCAAAGGGTCCAACAATGAGGGTGTCTGGAGCGAGCACATTGCCGCTATTAATCTGCGTGTGACACCGCCACCGTGGAGAACCGGCTGGGCCTATGCCGTTTACATTTTACTGGCGCTGGCTCTGGTGGTGACCGTGGTGCGCTCTCAGGCCAATAAACTCCGACAGGCGGCGAGGCAACGCGAGGTGTTGAAACAACAGGTGCAACTGCGGACGCAGGAACTTGCAGAGCGAAACCGGGAACTCGAGCATCTCACCTCCGAGCTCGAGAGGGCGAGTGTCACTGACCCCCTCACCGGTTTGAATAACCGCCGATATCTGCAGCAGTATATCGCAGCTGAGATCGCTGCCCTGGACAGATATTCAGAGGGGCAGAAGGAAGGCAAATCCGTACCTGTGCCTGATATTGCCCCAGGCCTCTCTTTCATGATGATCGACCTCGACGGTTTTAAACCCATCAATGACACCTATGGGCATCATGCCGGTGATCTGGCGCTCAAACAGGTTCGGGATATTCTGCAGGCCTGCTGTCGCAAGTCAGACATCATCATTCGCTGGGGGGGGGATGAATTTTTTATCGTAGGTCGTCATGCTAATCGCCTGGGCGCGGAGAGATCCGCTGAACGCATACGTCACGAGTTGGCGGCCCACGAGTACCAGGTGGGCGACGGGCGTGTTGCGCGGCTCTCAGCTTCCATCGGGGTGACCATGTTTCCATTTGCGCTGAAGAAGCCTCTGCTGCTTTCCTGGGAGCAGGTGGCCACCATCGCCGATCAGGCCGCCTATCTGGCTAAAAACAACGGACGTAACGCCTGGGTTGGGGTTTATGGAACCCGCAGGATTTCATCCGAAAATCTTTATGAACTGCTCACTACCGATATGCAGGGTCTGGTTGAACAGGGAATTGTGGAGCTCACCACATCGAATGAAAGCCTGCTGGTAATACCGGACCGTTCACTGCAGAAGAATGCCTAGCTAAAGGTTTTCAATAACGTATCCACCGACTTCAATCCCGCCCAGCTGCCAGTCACCCACACGGTGACGGATAAGACGTAAGGTCGGATAACCGATATGCGCGGTCATGCGCCGCACTTGCCGGTTACGGCCTTCGCTGATGCCGAGGTTCAGCCAGCTGGTCGGAATACGCCTGCGTTGCCGAATCGGGGGGACGCGATCCCGGACATCAGGGTGCTCGATCAGTTGCACCGCGGTGGGACGACAGCGACCGTCTTTAAGTTTGACGCCATTGCGCAAACGGTCCAGGTCTTTTTCAGTGGGAATACCTTCGATCTGTACCCAGTACTGTTTCTGCTTGCCATATTTCGGGTTGGCAATACGTTGCTGCAGTTTGCCGTCGTCGGTAAGAATTAACAGGCCCTCGCTGTCATAATCCAGCCTCCCGGCGGCGTAGACACTGCTGATATCGATATAATCGGCCAGGGTCTTTTTGTCGCCCTCGCCGGTAAACTGTGACAGCACATGGAAGGGCTTGTTGAAAAGAACAATCACTTCTCGAACAACAGGGGTACCACATCCGCGAACTGTTCGGCAAAGTGTACGCTGATACCTTCGCGGATATACTCCGGGATTTCCTCGTAGTCGCCTTTGTTGGCTTCCGGCAGGATCAGCTCCCTGATGTTGACGCGTCTTGCCGCGATCACTTTTTCACGGATGCCACCTACGGGTAATACCTGGCCGGTAAGGGTCAGTTCGCCGGTCATGGCCAGCTTGCGTACCGGTTTGCGTCTCCTGGCCAGGGACAACAGGGCGCTGGCCATGGTGATGCCGGCGCTGGGGCCGTCTTTCGGTGTGGCGCCTGCCGGTACGTGCAGATGTATCAGGGATTCCTCAAAGAAATCGGTCGATGAACCCCAGCGTTCTGCCGTGGAGAGGATATAGCTGTAGGCGATTTCTGCGGACTCACGCATCACATCGCCCAGTTGCCCGGTGAGTTTGAAGCCACGACTGAAGCTGTGAATACGTGTCGCCTCGATACTCAGCGTGGCGCCGCCCATGGTTGTCCAGGCCAACCCGGTAATTACGCCCACACCGGAAAGCTGTTTTTCCTTGGCAAAGACAGGTTTGCCCAGATAATCCTCGATATCTCCGGCACGCACATGGATAGGGGTTTTCTCACCCTTGAGGATTTTTACCACCGCTTTGCGCGCAATCGCACCCAGGTATTTTTCCAGCCGGCGTACCCCGGCCTCACGCGCATAATCCTCGATGATCTTGCGTAGCGCAGCCTTGTCAATACGCAACTGCCCGCGTTTTTTCAGGCCGTTGCGTTCGAGTTGTCTTGGCAGCAAATGGTTCCTGGCGATTTCCAGTTTTTCACTGGCCAGATAGCCGGAAAGCTGAATGACTTCCATGCGGTCGAGTAACGGAGCGGGGATGGTATCGAGCTGGTTGGCAGTGGAGATGAACAATGCCTTGGATAAATCAAACGGTACGTCCAGGTAGTGATCCAGGAAATCGCTGTTCTGTTCCGGGTCCAGGACTTCCAGCAGCGCCGAGGCCGGGTCGCCCTGATAAGAGGCTCCCACTTTGTCGATTTCGTCCAGCATGATGACCGGGTTGGCCGACTGGGTATCCTTGAACGCCTGGATAAACTTGCCCGGCATGGCACCGATATAGGTACGCCGGTG
>JBDNAP010000266.1:0-4130 GCA_039768325.1 Thiogranum sp. | reverse complement strand
TGCGAACCCTGGCAACCGGTGACTGCCACTTGTCCCGCAGTCCGCTATCCAGGCTGACAAAACAATTGTCGGTCGGCAGCCAGTCGCAGAAAATTTCGTAGCGCAGGGACTGTGCATCGGTGAACAGCGATTTCAGTTTTTTCTGCAGCGGTCGCCCCCACAGCAGCCGCTCGTCGTCATCCCACTTGACCGACATGGCCTTGCCGATGGGATTGGGATGGCGTAACAGGAAATCTACCGTGCCGCCCTTGGCGCGCCCGCCGAAGGCTTTGTCGTCGATGACATACCAGTCCTGCAATGCGCGGTTCACGAACGGGCCGCGCAGTTTCAGGGCTGCTACCTGCTTGTCATCCATACCGGCGTAGGTAAAGTCTCCGCTACCGGAACCTCCCGCCGAGAACAACAGGTTCCTGCCGACCTGCCCGCTATTGTTGGCCAGTCCGTTGGCGTGCTTCGGGCCCGTCGAACTCAACAGCAGGCGGCAGGTTTCAATCGCCTGGCAGGCGACCACAAAGATCTTCGCAGCGGCTTTTCGTGTCTGGCCATCGGCATCGAAATAATCTGCGGCTACGATTTTGCCTTTTGCATTGCTGACCAGCTTGTACACTTTTGAGTGCGGCCGTATTTCACAATGCCCTGTGGCCAGGGCACGATCCAGCAAGGCGGCACGCGCACTGCCTTTGGCCCCGGAAGAGCAGCCATAACTGCCGCAGTAACCGGAGTACTCGCAACTGCGGCGCTTGTCTTTTGCCCGTGACAGAATGGCTCGCGGTGTCGGCAGCGGATGGAGTCCCAGTTGCCGGCAGGCGCTGTCGATACGTTTTGCGATTGGATGCTCATGGGTGGGAGGGTATGGGAAATCCGCCGTCGAGCGCGGCTCGGCCAGGGGGTGGTCAACGATTTTGCCGGCGATGCCCACTTCGCTTTCCACTCTGCTGTACCAGGGCTCCAGGTCCGCATAACTGATAGGCCAGTCGGCGATGTTGGCGTCCGCCAGCGGGCCGAATTCGGACAGTAGACGGAAATCCTCGGGCTTGAGGCGATAGAAAAAGCCACTCATGAAATTGGACGATCCACCGACGCAGTTGCCGTTCCAGAAGTCCCAGCCGGAATCGGACGTCGCTTCACCGACCCAGTCACCCTCGCTGTCGAGGTCCTCAATGACGTGCTGCTCATCGGTGAGTTGTGGTGTATAGACGCTGCGCCGGCAACAGGCCAGTTCATCTTTGTAAAAATCCTGTTCCTTAAACCAGGGTCCTTTTTCCAGCACCAGCACCGAATAACCGGCTTCGGCCAATGTCAGCACCACCGGTCCGGCTCCGGCACCACTGCCGATTACGCAGACATCGAAATCGTGATCCATGTGCCCGCTACTCCTGACCCTTGCGCTGGTAACGCACCGGGGCGGCCAGCTTGTACCAGGATTTATCTTCCGGCGGTGTCGGGTAGCCGGGTTGATGTTCCAGCCATTTCCAGCCGATTCCTTCGGGATTACCGCCGTACACGGGATCTGCCAGCAACGCCTCGAGCAGGTAGGTCAATAGCAGCGACAACCAGTTTCGTCCCGCCTTGCTCTGCTCGATCTGTCGCAGCACGGTTTCCCGTTCAGATTCATCGAATTCGCTAAAGGGGCGTTGATAGCGCTCCCGGCTCAGATCGTTCAACCAGCCCACGCCGCTGACAATGAAGTCCTTGTCGTCACCGTCGGCAGCCGGGTTGTCGATACTGTTGCGCAGGTAAACGATGGCCTGGAAGTCACTGGCGCCCGGGCTGTCCGGTGTTGATGGAAACAGGTGCTGCTGGACAGCCGCGATGGTTTTCCAGGGATCCTGATCGAGCCAGGCCTGTTCATTGACGGAATCGGCCTTCGATCGAAGCCGCTCCAGGGCTGCAGCCGGGTAAGCGGCCGCCAGTGAACCGAGTACCGTCAGACGGCTCAGGAATTCACGACGGCTGATACCCTTGCGCTTCTCATTCATCCTGCCTACCCCAGTATTCGAGAAAATCCAGAACGCGCTGTCGCGAATATTTTCCCTGCTGCAAAAACTCTGCCGTGTCCTGTGAGTGTACGACAGAACCGTCGTTTCGGGTGACATACAGGTGTGGATAACCCAGCGCCGGCGGAAAAGCGGCGAGAAACTCGGCATTATCATTGCTGTCGTCGACGTTCACCTTCAGCACCACGAACCTGTCATGCAGTTTTTCCCTGACGGACGGATGCTGATTCAAAAAGCGGTCCAGTACATGACACCAGCTGCACCAGTCACCACCCACCTCGATCAATACCATGCGTCCGGTTTGCCGGGCAAGTTGCAGTGCCGCCCGCCCATCGGAAAAAGCATCGCGGGCAGGATCGTAGCCCAGGCTGTAGGCAGGGAGCCCCTCTGCCCGTAACGTTTCAGGCTGCCCGCCCCACAACAACAGCCCGCTCAGGCAAATGCCCCACATCGAACGCCGCATACAGTCCACCGCCACTCCCGCAATCTATTTTAAATTAGAACGTCAGGGATAGGGCAAGTTTCCCGCGACTAACGCCGAAATACAACTCATCGCGGTTTCACAGCGGCAGGTTTCGTCCGTATTTTGACACCCTGGATGGATTGAAAACTGGAGATTCCTTGATTTAGGTCAATGCCGGCCTGCACCGTCCTCGCGCAGTGTGTCGTTATCAGAATATACAGGGGAAACACCGAATGGCTAGCCATGAATTCCAGTTGCTGAGGGGTTGTACTTCTTCCAGAGCGGCCCCCCATCGTCCACCCTGGGCAATAGCGGAACGCGCCTTCCTGAAGGTTTGCGATCAATGTGGCGATTGTATAAGCGTCTGCCCGGAAAAGATTCTGGTTCGCGGCCGTGGCGGCTATCCCCAGATTGATTTCTCCCGCGGGGGCTGCACCTTCTGCGGCGAATGCGCGCGTGCCTGTCGCCCGGACGGGCTGAAATTTGCAGATGGGCATCCCTGGAACCAGAAGGTTTTCATCGCGGCAAGCTGCCTGTTGAACCAGGGAACGGAATGCCGTGCCTGCGGTGAACGCTGCGACAGCTCAGCCATTCAATTTCGCCAACAGACCAGCCGCGGCGCCATGCCGATGGTCGAACAGGCCCTGTGCAACGGCTGCGGCGCGTGCATATCAGCCTGCCCCGTCAACGCTATCGACCTGCTCAGTTGCATACAGGAAGGAGGCTTGTTGTCATAGTGCAAAAAGGGGTCAGTACCCTTTACCCTGCCGGCGCCTCGGCCTGCCACGCCGGGCATGGCCCACTTTCTGCTGGAGCGCCTCCTCGACTTGCTCCCGAAAACGGTCATTGCCCAATGGGGTTCCGGTCTGTACGGCCGCCCGTATGCTGTGCAAATGACCCGCATCAAGCACATTCCGAAACAATTCCCTGTAAGCATGCTGTCGCGATGCAGCCGAGTCTCCGAGCGCCAGGTAATCTGCATGCGGCTTGAGAAGTGAACTGTACTCACCGACGGCATTGCTTCGATAACTTGACCATGGATAATCGCCAGGGGCCACCACCATGCCTGCGCGCACCGGATTCAGTTCAATATAACTGCTGCAGGCAAGCAGGTAAGCGTCACTCGATATGATGCTGCCCTTGTGCCGGCCTTCCCACAAGGTGCCGCTCCTCCCATACTCGCTGTTCACATAAGTCACATAACGCCGTCCGACATACTGTATGGTGCGACTGATAGAATCACGCGCCTCTGGCGTTACCAGCAAATGCACATGATTGGTCATCAAAACATATGCATGAATCGTGCATCGGTGCCGTGCCGCACCTTCTTCTAACCAACCAAGATAAGCGTGGTAGTCATCGTCAGAAAAAAATACCGCTTGCCGGTTGTTACCGCGCTGGATCACATGCGCGGGCACTTCAGGCAGATAAAACCTGGGCTTTCGAGGCATTTGAACATCCTTGTTCTACTCGATGGAAAGATTATAGCTGTATCGCTTGTATTTAAAGTGTATTTAATATTTAAAGGGTACTGACCCCTTTTATGCCTTTTATGTTTAAGGGTACTGACCCCTTTTATGGACCCTTTTATGAGCCTATTTGTACACTACCCGCACCTGTGAGCCGCCGGCCAGTTCGCGCAGCCGCTGCAACAGTTCATCGGTGGGATG
>JBDNAP010000265.1:0-8800 GCA_039768325.1 Thiogranum sp. | reverse complement strand
CGAGGTTGAGGAAATCCCTAGAGCCCCGCACCGGCACCTGGCGCGCTGTGGGCGCGCATGTATTATGTTACCCAATCCAATCTACGGGTCCTGGGAAAAACGACTCTACGACTTCCGGCAGCCACCATCCGGTGAAGAAAAAATCGAGATAAAACTGGACAGTCTGGATACATGGCAATAACGGAAAACCCTGATTCGAGCCCGCCACAGCGCTCAGTGAGTGAGCGTTTTCTCGGGCTTTTCACGGAGGTGCGGTCAGGGGAAGGCACAACCGCACTGCTGATGTTTGCCAATGTGTTTCTTATTCTGTTGGCCTATTACTTCGTCAAGCCACTGAGAGAAGGCTGGATCGCAATCTCGGATATCGGTGGATTGTCCAAGATGGAGGTCAAGGCCTACTCGAGCTTTGCCCAGAGTCTTTTTTTGTTGTTTGTCGTCGGCTGGTATTCAAGCCTCGCCGGTCGCTGGGATCGGGTTACACTGATCACCCGGGCGACACTGTTTTGTATTTCCAACCTGGTGATTTTCTGGTTTCTGCAGCCTGGATATTTTTTCGAGGCGTTGCCGCTTTCCGGCATTGTATTCTACGTGTGGGTGGGGATGTTCGGCGTCTTCGTGGTTGCGCAGTTCTGGACCTTCTGTGCCGACATCTATACGGACGAGCGCGGCAAACGCATGTTACCCATGATCGCCATCGGTGCGACTTCAGGAGCCGCTTCCGGGTCCTGGATTGTCAGCCAGCTGGTCGACTCGGGAATGGTTGAGACAGAGGAACTGCTGCTGTTGGCGACAGTGCCGCTGTTTGTGTCGATTGTGTTGACGAAGATTGTCGATAGCAGGGAGGCCAGGGCTGTATCACCACCGGCCGGGCAAGCGCAGCAAGAGGAGGGTGCCGGGTTTTTATTCAGCGGCGCCAGACTGATATTGATAAGCCGCTTCCTCCTGGCTGCCGCGCTAGTCACCTTGTTGACCAACTGGGTGAACACCAACGGTGAAAACCTGCTTTTTCGGGTTGTCCAGGAGACGCTTGCCGAGCGGGCGGTGGAGGACGGTGTGACGGATTCCCTGGCGGTGCTCGAATTTACCCGCGACGGTACCACCATCTTCTACGGCAACTTCTTTTTCTGGGTGAACATCGTTGCCCTGTTGCTGCAGGCATTTGTGGCGTCAAGGCTGTTGAAATACGGCGGCTTCGCCACGATTGCGCTGATACTCCCGGTGATCGCACTGCTGTCATACACGGCCATGGCGCTGCTTCCTGTCTTGGCGATAGTAAAGATGATGAAGGTCGCCGAGAACGCTACCGACTACTCGATCAACAACACGGCCAGGCACGTGCTCTGGTTACCGGTCAGTTCAGAGATGAAATTCCGTGGCAAGCCCTCGATCGACACGCTTTATGTACGCCTGGGAGATGGTCTGGCCGCGGTCACCGTGCTCGTTGGGGTCCATGTTCTCGCGATGAGCACCCAGTCATTCTTTGTTTTCAACGTGTCGCTGGTTATATGCTGGCTCGCTTTCACAATAATGTTGATTCGAGAGCACCGCAAGGCATCGCAGGGATACCGAGTCTAAGTCTTTACCGCGCTGTCCCTACCAATTACTCGATCCGACGCCAGTGTTCAGAAACTCGTCTTCACCATGAGCGGCTTAGCAAGTAGATATTTCAGCCAGTAGGGCGTGACGCCGATCGAAAACGGCATATAAATGGTCTCGTGTGCCGGATGGAAGACCTATCCAGAAAGTTATTGTCGGGAGGGTGAACCGAAAGATTCGCTGGACCAGGGCAGTGGACCTATGTCTACAACGGCTCGGACCACCCGCCTTGAAAGAAGGGTTTGATTATGAAGCAGCAGCACTATGATTTCCGCTGGATAACTCATGCCGGTCCACCGATTACACGGAAGTTGAATGAGTCCTTGGCAATTTAATGACCTGTGGTGATACTTTGAGTTGGATTGTCCAGTCATTGGCTTACCGCCGGTGGCAATGTTACAGCGACAATCCGAACAGCTTGTGGACAGCGGCTGTTGTAATACCTCCAGTGATGCCCGGGTATTGCTATGGCACACCATTTTTTTACAACTACGAATGATTGTTGCGCGGATTTGGCCGGACTGATGATTGTAATTAACTGCTTTTCCAACTAGGGTCGCTGCATGTCGCAAAAGGAACACAAGGCAATATTGCAAGAGGGACATAACTGCTGGCGCCGGGTGAATGCCCGGCGGGTCGCTGTCGCAATCGATGGTGAAGCCTACTTCCGTGCGGTTCGTGAAGCGATTCTCGCTGCCAGGCATTCGGTGTTTATTCTCGGTTGGGATATCCACAGCAAATTAAAGCTGGTCCGTGACAATAAAAAGGAGAGTTATCCCGAGGAGTTGGGTGCGCTGCTGGATTTCGTGGCGAGGCAGCGGGCTGTCGATGTCTATGTACTGAGCTGGGATTTCGCCATGATCTACATGATCGAGCGCGAACCCCTTCCCTTGTATGCGCTGAACTGGAAGACGCATTCGCGCGTGCGCTTTCACATGGATGACAAGCACCCGGTGGGTGCCTCTCAACATCAGAAAATCGTGGTAGTCGACGATGCCGTTGCTTTCAGTGGCGGCCTCGATCTGAGCAAATGGCGCTGGGACACCCCTGAACACAGAATCGATGACCAGCGCCGCGTCGATCCCGATGGCAAATCGTATCCGCCATTTCACGATATGCAGATGGTGGTGGACGGCAACGCAGCGGTTGCACTGGGTCAACTGGCCCGCGAACGCTGGCAGCGTGCGACGGGTGAACAGGCCAGGGAAAAGGCTGCAAACCTGGCACATGATCCCTGGCCCGCATCTCTGCAGGCGATCATGGACGATGTGTCGGTGGCGATTGCGCGTACTGTAGCAGACTACACTGGTCAAGAAGGTGTGCGCGAGGTTGAGCGCCTCTATCTGGACAGTATTGCCGCCGCCGAGCGCTTCATCTATATCGAAAACCAGTACCTGACCGCGCACTGTATCGAGGAGGTGCTGTCGCAGCGTTTGCAGCAACGCGAGGGGCCGGAGGTGGTGATCGTCATGCCGGAAAAGACCGGTGGTTGGCTTGAGCAGCACACCATGGATGTGCTGCGCTCGCGCCTGGTGAAACAGCTGTGCAAAGCGGATCGTCACGAACGCCTGCGCCTGTATTATCCACAGTTGTCGTCTGGCTCGGACATATCGCTGATGGTGCATGCCAAGCTTATGGTCATTGACGACCGCCTGCTGAGGGTGGCGTCGTCCAACTTGAGCAATCGTTCCATGGGTCTGGACGGTGAATGCGACTTGGCTATCGAGGTCGAGCCCGGCACCGACACCGCGCAGGCAATCAGGCGGCTCCGGGAACAGCTGATAGCCGAGCACCTGGGGGTTGAACCAGCGGCGCTGGACGAAGCCATGCAGCGCGAACATTCGTTAATAAAGGCGATCGAAAGCCTGCGCGGTGGCGAGCGCACGCTGCAGCCACTGGATACAGCAGTCGATCCGGATATCGACCAACTGGTACCCGAATCGGCCTTGATCGACCCGGAACGACCCATGGATGCGGAAGGATTCGTCAGCCACTTTGTGCCCGACGAGCATAAGTCGCATACGGCGCGGCGGGTGATACTGGGGGTGTTGACGCTGACCGCACTGCTGGGGATGGCCGCCGCCTGGCGCTGGACCGCACTGGGTGAATGGCTGGATATCGATACCCTGGTCCAGCAGGCTGAATCGCTGAACGCGCATCCTGCTACCCCCCTCCTGATAATCTTTGCTATCGCCGTAGCAGGATCACTGGCCGTCCCGCTGACCTTACTGGTGGTGGCTGCAGTGCTGGCTTTCGGGCCATTGGCCGGATTTTTCTATTCACTGGCCGGTGCTGAGCTCAGTGCCTTGCTCATTTATTCGGTCGGGCAGGGTATGGGACGCGACTTGGTACGCCGGTATGCGGGAAAACGGCTGAACAGCGTCAGCAAACAGTTGTCGAAACGCGGCGTGATGACCATCATCACGCTGCGCATTGTGCCGGTTGCTCCGTTTGTCGTCATTAACCTGGTGGCGGGTGCCTCGCACATCAGCTTCAGGGATTTCGCGCTTGGCACGCTGGTCGGTCTGTTGCCCGGTCTCGTCGCTATTGCGTTCTTTGCAGACGGCCTGGTACGTTCCATCCGTGATCCGGACATTGGCAGTATTACCTGGCTGACCGCAGTGGTGTTGCTGATCGCAGTGGCAACGTTCTGGTTGCGCAAGTGGCTGAGGGGCAGGCAGGCGCCGACCGAACGCCAGGCGGATGCCTGAGTCACCGGTTTGCAGATGAGGCTGGCTACCTGGAATATACACCGTTGCGTCGGTCGTGACGGTGTGATGTCTCCCGAGCGATGCGCTGCCGTGCTAAAGGAAATCGATGCCGATGTGATTGCGCTCCAGGAGGTTGAATCGCACCCCGGTCGAGAGCTTGATGTGCTGGCTTACCTGGCGCGGGAGACTACCAGCCTGGCCATCCCCGGCATGACCATGATTGAAGAGGATGCCCACTACGGTAATGCGCTTCTGACACGCTTAGCTGTTGGTGATGTGTGTCGCCATGATCTGAGTGTTTCCCGGCGTGAGCCGCGCGCAGCACTGGACATCAAACTCGAATCAGATCGGTGCAGATTGCAATTCATCGCCACACATCTGGGCCTGCGCCCGGCTGAACGGCGTGAGCAGGTGCGGCGCTTGTTGCCCCTGATCGACTTGGCAGGCCACGATCTTGTGGTACTGGCAGGTGACCTGAATGAATGGTTCCTGTGGGGGCGCCCGTTACGCATGTTACAGCGGATTTTCCCCGAAACGCCGCACAGGCGCACCTGGCCGGCGTGCTTACCCGTGTTCTCACTAGACAGGATTTGGGTATATCCAGGGCGGTCTTTACACCGCTTGACGGCGCATCGCAGTTCACTGGCGAGTGTCGCCTCCGACCATCTGCCGCTAACGGCGGAAATCATTATCCAGTGAAGAGTTGATGAAATAATCGGAGTTTAACCGCAGCTTCGCAATTGCCAGTGGTCGGCCGCGAGCCTTAGCGCACCGCTATGGGGTCGCATGGGGGACCGCTCCAGCCGGCGGGTGATGGTGATTGCTGCGCTGGCGGCAGGAATAACAGGACTGGTGACCCGCTTGCTCGACAGCGCGGGCGGGCAGGTCATGAAAAGTCCGTGGACTTATGCATTGCTGTTTACGCTGATCGCCGTGTTTCACAGCGGTGTGCGCCTGCGGCGAAAGATAGACCTGGTGGACATGGTGACGCAGGAGACGCGTTCCACCTATGTCGCGGTCAGCAACACCGTCACCGGTGTCGCAATGCCGGGGGGTGGCGTGGTGGGTGCACTGCCCGCCATGGTCCACGTGAATCAGAATTTCCCTGGCCATGGCGGTGGCCTGCAACTACATCAACTCCGGTTTACCCGCAGGCCACGACGGCGGGCGGTGTGTCGTCACGACCGGTAGTGGCGAAGGTTTCAAGTCTCTCAAAGAACTCCGTGTGATCGATATAGTGCGCGCCGTCGCCGGAGAACGCCGTGCCGATAATGCCGTTGATACGATTGACGGAACCATTGCGAAGGTAGATCGTCTCATCGGTGGTGCGCAGCCGCTTGAATTCCGCGAGGATGGCGTCGCAATTTTCTTCACTGATGACAGGTAGCAGGTGGTCAAGACGCGCATCGCGGAACTGGTCAATGAACCCCGGCGCCAGTACTTCTTTGCGCACAAACACCCGGTAACGATAGGCATCGTCACTGAACCAGCAGGTGAGCTGACTCGACGAATAATGGATCTTGACGTGGAAAGCACCTTTACGGATCAGCAATTCCTGCACAATGCCACGAATCCGATCCAGCTCGCTGTCGAACTGGCTCTCGACCCGCGATTGCTGGAACAGAAACGCTCTAACTGTGAGGGATCTCCTTTAACCTGTAAGCATTTCTGTGGCATACCGTTGTCTCCTCTGGTGGTAGCGCTGGCTTTGTCGCTCGATGTCAAGTGCCTGACTAAAAGACTCAAGTATTATGGCGGGTCTAGCCAAACGCGAAAATTGCGCAAGCTTTTTTTTCAGACTTTAGGGGGAAGCGGATGCGTCAGTTTCCAGGCCCCCAGCCGTACCGACGCATCCTTTGGTCTGCTACCGTTTGTACACCTACTCCTGATTACCCAGTGCGCCAAGCAGATGCAACAGGCTCGTGAACAGGTTATAAATAGCCACGTAGAGCGTGACCGTTGCCATGATATAGTTGGTCTCGCCGCCGTGAATGATATTGCCCGTTTCGTAGAGTATCAGCCCGGACATGAGCAGCACGAACATCGCCGACACCGCCAGTGCCAGGCCTGACAAGCCGAAGACTATCGCTGCCAGACCTGCCAGAAACCCGACCAGTATGCCGATCATCAGAAAACCACCCATGAAACTGAAATCCCGACGACTGATCAGCGCATAACCGGACAGCGCCAAGAAAACGATGCCGGTTCCGGCAAATGCCGTCATCACGAGTTGACCGCCATTGGGCAAGCTGAGGTAGGCGCTGAGGATCGGGCCGAGGGTGTACCCCATGAAGCCGGTGAGGGCAAAAACCATCAGCAGTCCGGTACTGCTGTTACGGAAGCGTGTCGTAAGGTACAGCAGGCCGAAATACCCGGCCAGCGTCAGCAGCAAACCGGGATGGGGCAGGTTCAGCGCTATCGAAACACCGGCGGTGAGTGCACTGAATCCGAGTGTCAGCGCCAGCAGGGCATAGGTGTTGCGTAAAACACGATTTTCGATGCCGCCGGCGGTGAGTGAACCCGTGGAACTGTTACTGTAAACGTTCATTTCAGATTACCTCTGTAAACATTGATTAAAACGTGCCGGACAGAACCTGCCTGTCTCGTTTGCGCTGTTCGTCCAGCCAGCGCTGTGCTTCCGCTCGGCGCCTGCTGTTATCCAGCGTCATGCGGCGCGCAACAGTGCGTGAAGCCCGGCCGGCAGCCCGGTCAATGGCCGCGTACAGATCCGACTGGACATCCTCGATGACGACGGGAGGCAGACCGTCAATGCTGACTTTGATCAGGCAGCGTTTATCGACGCCGCCGCGTGGTCCGTTCAGGTCTGACAGGGTGACGTCTACACGCCGTACCCGCCTGATACCATGCCCCAATAAAAAGTCGAGGCGTGTACGTACGTGTCCGGCGATAGCACTGGTCAGCGAAAAGCCTCTGCATTGAATACCAATCTTCATGCTTATGTCCTCTGTAAGTGTCCTGCTGATCTGACCACAAGCTTAGCCGCCCGGTGCCCGGTAAGTAATTCGAAATGCGATGGTAAAATATTCGAAAAACCCGAAGTGATTGACTGAGCCAGCGCAACAGAGAGCTTTATGCCAACAGCTTAATGGCAGTATCAAAAAGCAGTAGCGAACTGATCGTCAAGTGTTGGTAAACAGTTCACTGCGGGCGGCGTCGGTAATCACTGAGACGGCAGGGTGCTTGATACGGCGTTCTGCGGATATGGCATAGTAACTTTCGCTGATATCACTGGTGCGGCCGATCACCCGCACACCGTACTTGTCGACTACATCATCCTCGACAGCAGTCGGCGAGGTAAAGATTCCGGCACCGGCTTCGCCAAAGGCTTTCATCAATGCGCGGTCATCGAACTCGGCAACAATCAACGGCTTGATATCCCGGGTTTCAAACCACTGTTGCAGCATCCGGCGCAGGGCGCTGCTGGTGGTGGGCATGAGCATCGGTGCGCCGTCCAGCGACTGCGGGAAGTTCTTCTGATACCTGCGGGCTACCGGCTGCGCCGCGAAAAAACTGATACCGGATTCGCCGAGCGGATGGTTATAGGCGCGCACGTTCAGGGTCGGGCTCAGGGGGCAATCGGCGATAACCAGGTCGAGTTTGTGCACCGAGAGCTCGGCCAGCAACTCCGCCAGGGGAGCTTCCTGGCAGATCAGCCGCACCGATTCGTCCATTGCTAACACGGGTTCGAGCAGACGATAGGCGAGCAGTTTGGGCACAACCATGGCGACACCCACATTGAGCGTCAGTGATGCACCGGGGATGCGCCCTTGCAGCACATCCTGTAATTCGCTGCCCAGACGGAACATTTCATCTGCATAGGAAAATGCCATGCGTCCGGAATCGGTCAACACCAGGTTGCGACCGCTTTTTTCGAAAAGTTGTACATCCAGCTGCTCTTCAAGTTCACGCAGCTGGCCGCTGATCGTCTGTGGTGTCAGGTGGAGAATATCCGCCGCCCGGGCGATGGATCCGTTGGCGGCCACCGCCCAGAAGTAACGCAAATGTTTGAAGTTGAAATTTGACATCGTTTACCAGTAATACCGCCAAAGTATTGTGAACACTATAATTCAAATTGGCGCGAGGGCACAGTAATACGCCAGTTGACCGACGACTCACATGATAACCGCAAGTGTGTCACTGGCTTACCGGTGAAGCAAAGACGCTGGGTGTTACCACCAGTACAGCCGCCTGCATGTTGCTCAACACATCCTCCGCCGTGTTACCGATAATCGGACCGCGAACGCTGACGCGACCGCACGTTCCCATCACAACAGGTCCGCTTCGCGTTCGTTGACACCGGGTAGCAGTGACGCGCCGGGCAGCCTACAGACTGTCTTCGCCATCGGCAATGAAAAGACTATTTTTGCAGCGCTTCATGGTTTCGCTCCTGACCAGTGACGTTTAGGTTCCAGCGGCGAAGGCATACAGCAGCCAGCCGCCTATGCCCAGCCAGAGTGCGCCGGTTAATGGCT
>JBDNAP010000264.1:0-6680 GCA_039768325.1 Thiogranum sp. | reverse complement strand
GCACAATCACCGCCGCAGCATTGATGTAAAGTGTATCGAGGGCGAGGATGCGGTCGGTGGCGTCCGGTCCGCGAAACAGTCGCCAGGCGCTCAGAAGCAGTGCAACGCCGAGCAGTGCCATCGCCAACAACACAGCTAGATTCAGCATGCGAATATCTCCTTGATGGGTGCCTCATATCGGCTCTTGATCTTCCGCACCAGTCCCTCCGGATCGGTCTCACTCAGGGCGTGCACCAGCAGGTGGCTGCGTTTCGCGTCGAGGTCCGCCGTCAGGGTCCCGGGTGTCAGGGTGATCACTATCAGCAGTACGGTTGTCGCGAATTCACCCTCGATGTCCAGCGGAACGCGCACGAAGACGGGCCGCAGGGCACTGCGCGATCCCAGCACTACCCGTGCCACGGCAAAGTTGGCGACAATGATGTCCCACAGCACGCGCCCGGTAAAGCGAAGCGCCAGACCCGGGCGGGTCAGGATTGCCGGCTGCGGCCAGAAACGCCGGGTGAACAGCGGAATGAGCACGCCGAGCAGGGCTCCCAGCAGAAGCTGGCCCGGTGCTGCGCTATTGTTCAGCAGCAGCCAGATCAGCAACAGCGACAGGCTGAGCAGAGGGTGTGGAAACAGGGCCGAGACTGTGGGCATCAGGAACCTCCTTCGCGGTGCGGGGAGGGGACTATACTCTGATTTGACATGACGGCATCGATGTAGGCCGTGCGGTCAGCAAGCTGTGCAGCGGTAGCCTGGGTAAAAGCGGTCGCCATACCGCCACCCAGCATGAGAGCGGCGGTACCGAACAGCAGCAGTGTGGTGGCTATGGCCGGCAGCAGGCCGGCACCTGCCTCGAGCACGGCGGAATTGCCGGTGCGCCAGAACAGCGCGCTGCCCGCCCGGCTCAGGGCGATGATCACCAACAGCCCGCTCAGCAGTACCACGGAAAAGACCCAGCTCGCGCCGGTGTGCAGGAAGGCACTCTGCAGGATATACAACTTGGCGGCAAAGCCCGCCAGCGGCGGTAAGCCGGCAATGCCCACCGCGCCGACAAAGAACAGGGTGCCCAGCAGTGCAGGTCGGGCAACGGTCTGTTCCCGGTCCAGTCTGGCCTGCGCCTCGCCACGCTCGCGGGCGATGAGGTCGGCGAGCAGGAACAGGCCGCCACCGACCAGAGTGCTGTTCAGCGTATAATAGAGCGCTGCCGATGTAGCCGCCTCGGAATCGAGACCAAGCGTCAGAATCAGAGTGCCGGCGGAAAGCACTATTAGGTGCGCCAGCAGACGGCGCAACTCGCGGCTGGCGAGTACCCCGAGGGTCGCGACAACCACAGTCAGCAGACCGATGGGTAACAGCCAGGGCGTGAGCAGTGATGCCGCAGCGCCGGCGTCCGGGCCGAACACCAGGCCGTGCACGCGCAGGATGGCGTACACGCCCACCTTGGTCATGATGGCGAACAGCGCCGCCGCCGGCGCGCTGGCGGCGGCGTAGGCGGGGGGCAGCCAGAAACCCAGCGGGACCAGCGCCGCCTTGAGCGCGAACACCACCAGCAACAGCAGTCCGCCGGCGCGCAGCAGCCCGGCTTGCTCGACGCCTGTCGTGGCCACCTTTACCGCCAGGTCCGCCAGGTTGAGTGTGCCGGTGACTGCGTAGATAGCACCGATAGCGATCAGAAAGATTGCGGAGCCGGCCAGATTGAGTACCACAATATGCAGGGCGGCGCGAACGCGGGTTCTGCCGCCACCGTGCAGTTGCAGGGCGTATGAGGCGATGAGCAGGATTTCGAAGAACACAAACAGGTTGAACAGGTCGCCGGTAAGGAAGGCGCCATTGATGCCGAGCAGTTGCATCTGAAACAGCAGGTGGAAGCGCGGACCGAGTTCGTCGTCGCCGTTGATGGCATACAGCAGGCTGGCCACAGCAAGCACGGCAGCGAGGGCGAGCATCAGCGCACTCAGCCGATCCACGACCAGTACGATGCCGTAGGGGGCCGGCCAGTTGCCGTTGTAGTAGACCATAAGTTCACCGCCCCCTACGCGCACCAGCAGCACAACGGCAACCAGCAGCAGCGCAACCGTGGCGACCAGGCCGATGCTGCGCTCTACAGTTTTGCCGGCGCGGCCGGTCAACAACAGCAGGCTGCCCGACAGCAACGGGATCAACACGGGCAAAAGCACCAGGTGATTCACGGCTTGTCACCCCCGTCCACCGCATCGTTGCCGAACTCGCGCAGGGCACGCAGGGCGAGTACCACGAGAAAGGCCGTCATACCGAAGCCGATGACGATGGCGGTGAGCACCAGGGCCTGGGGCAGGGGGTCGGGCAGTTGCGCGAGGCCGTGTTCGACCAGAGGGGCGCTGCCCAGTTGCAGTCTGCCGCTTGCGAACAGGAAGATATTGACGGCGTAGCCGAGCAGGGAGAGTCCGAGCACCACGGGAAAGATTCGCGCCCGCAGCAGCAGGTAGACGGCACTCGCTATCATGACACCGATGAGTACCGAGAGCAGGGCTTCCATCAGGCGCTATCCTCCCGCAGGCTGAGGCGGCCGATACCGGCGAGGATGAGCAGTACCGTGCCGACCACGGCGAGGTAGACACCCAGGTCGAAGAGCATGGCGCTGGCAAGCTCGAAGGTGCCGATCACCGGTAAGCTAACGTAGCTATAGGTGCTGGTGAGGAAAGGGTAGCCGAACAACCAGCTGGCCACGCCCGTGAGCAGCGCAATGAGGATGCCCGCACCGATCAGGCCAAGGTGGTCCCAGGGTAGCCGCCTGCGGGTGGTACGGCTGCCCTCGGCGATGTATTGCAGAATCAGCGCCACAGCGGTGACCAGGCCGGCGATGAACCCGCCGCCCGGCTCGTTGTGTCCGCGCAGGAACAGGAAGGCGGCGACCAGCAAGGCGATGGGCAGCAGCAGTTTCGACACCGTGACCAGGATGAGTGGATGAGGGTCGCTGAACCAGGGCCGGCCCAGCCAGTCCTGCCGCGGACCGCGCAGCATCAGGCCGGTGAGCAGGGCGAGGATGCCGACCGCGGCGATACCGAGCACGGTGATTTCGCCAAGGGTGTCAAAACCGCGGAAGTCGACCAGAATAACGTTCACCACGTTGGTGCCGCCACCGCCGGGTTTGCTCTCAGTGAGGTGGTAGGAAGAGATGCTGTCTGCCGGCCGGGTGAGCATGCTGTAACAAAGCGCGGCCACGCCCAGGCCACTCATTGCACCGAGCACCGCATCGCGGCTGCGGCGGGCCAGGCTGGACTCGGCGGGTGCCGCCTGCGGCAGATAATACATCGCCAGCAGGAGCAGGATCACGGTGACGATCTCGACCAGTAACTGGGTGAGCGCCAGGTCCGGCGCTGAGAAGCGTGCGAACAGCAGCGACGTCATCAGGCCCACCAGCCCGAGCATCAGCACGGCCAGCAGGCGGTTGCGGTGCATGAGTGCTGTGGCCAGTGCCCCGACGCCGAGTATGAGTCCCCCAAGGAGTGTGCCGGGACCGGGCGAAGTGGGTTCAGCGCTGCCGGCCAGGGGATGGTTCCAGAAACCCACTGTGCCTATGGCCAGGGCGCTCACCACCAGCAGCAGGCTGTAGCGGCGCAGACTGCGGTTATCCAGCGCAGCGTCGAAGCGGCGGCCGAAGTCGAACAGCAGGATCATCAGGCGCTCAGCTATCGCTTTGCCGCTCACGCGCAGGGGAATACGATCATAAGCGGCGAACAGCCACCGGCGGCCGGCGTAGAGGGCGACGCCACCGCCCAGCGCCACCAGGCTCATCATGAAGGGTGTCGTGAAGCCGTGCCAGATGCTGAGGCTGAAATCGGGCAGCGGTTGTTGCAGGACAGCCGCTGCCGCCGCCTCCAGCAGGGGGCGAATGGTGAGGTCTGGCAGGGTGCCGACGGCTACGCACAGCACCACCAGCACCTCGACCGGCGCCTTCATCCAGCGCGGCGGTTCGTGCGGTGTCCTGTCCAGATCCCGGGGCTCGCCATTGAAGAAGACATCGTGGATAAAACGCAGCGAATAGGCGACCGCGAACACCCCCGCGAGGGTGGCCGTCCAGGGAAACAGCCAGTGCCATTCCGCCTCGCTGAGCCACCTGAGGCCGAGCGTCTCGCCGAAGAACATCTCCTTGGAGAGAAAACCGTTGAGCAGCGGTACCCCCGCCATAGCTGCTGCGGCCACCATCGCCAGCACAGCGGTGTGGGGCATGTACCTGAACAGGCCGTTGATTCTGCGCATGTCACGGCTGCCAGTTTCGTGATCGATGATGCCGGCGGCCATGAACAGGGATGCTTTGAACACCGCGTGGTTGAGTATGTGAAAGATGGCGGCGATTTCACCCAGCGGGGTGCCCAGTCCGAACAGCAGGGTGATGAGACCCAGATGGCTGATGGTTGAGTAAGCCAGCAGGCCCTTGATATCGTGCTGGAACAACGCGAAGTAGGCGCCCAGCAGCAGGGTCACGAGGCCCATAGCGCTGACGCTGTAGAACCACAGCTCGGTACCCGCCAGAACCGGGAAGAATCTACCGAGCAGGAAGATGCCGGCTTTGACCATGGTTGCCGAGTGCAGATAGGCACTCACCGGGGTTGGAGCCGCCATCGCGTGCGGTAGCCAGAAGTGGAACGGGAACTGTGCCGACTTGGTTGCCACGCCGAGCAGGAAAAGTGTCAGAATGACGGGGTAAAGACGGTGGTTCTCGATCGCCTGACCGCTGTCGAGCACTATGGACAGCTCGTAGCTGCCGACCACTTGGCCGATCAGGATCACTGCAGCCAGCAGGGCCAGGCCGCCACCGCCGGTAACCATCAGCGCCAGGCGTGCGCCCTGGCGTGCCGCGGCGTCGTGTCGCCGGAATCCGATGAGGAGAAAAGACGTCAGGCTGGTCAGTTCCCAGAACAGCAGCATCTGCAGCAGGTTTTCCGACAGCACCAGGCCGAGCATGGCGCCCATGAATAACAACAGGTAGGTGTAAAAGCGCGGGCCGCCCTCCGCGGCGGACAGATAGTAACGCGCGTAGAGCACGACCAGCAGGCCGATGCCGAGGATGAGCTGGGCGAACAGCAGACCCAGCCCGTCGAGGCGGAAGGCCAGTGACAGGCCGATCGCCGCGATCCACTCCCGACGCTCGAGCAGCACCTCGCCGTCGTAAACCGCCAAACCCTGGCTGAGTAGCAGGGTGAGGCCCAGCACCACGGTCAGACCCGCCAGCCAGGCGGGCTGCAGATGCCAGCGCCGGGCCAGCAAGGACAATATCAGGGCGCCGACAAAGGGCACGCAGACCAGCAGTACTAACATCAGTGCACTGCAGTTACCGGGCCGGTAGCGGCGTCGAACTTGATCTTTACGCGAATTTTCATGCTGAGCTGTTTCCCTGAGTTCGCCTTATTGCGCTGCCCGCAATGCCGCAATGCGCTGTTCCAGCGGCGGATGACTCATGAACAGCTTCTTGATACCGGTACCCAGGCCACCGGATATCCCGAAGGCGGCAAACTCACCCGGCAGATCGCTGGGCTCATGTGCCCTTTGCAGGGCCTGCAGGGCACCGATCATCTTGCTGCGGCCGGCCAGCGAGGCACCACCGCTATCGGCCCGGAATTCACGATGGCGGGAGAACCACATGACGATCATGCTGGCGAGAATGGAGAGGAAGATCTGGGCGACAATGGAGGTAATGAAATAGGCCGGCCCGTAACCACGCTCGGTCTTGAATACCACCCGGTCCACGACATGACCGATGATGCGGGAGAGAAAAATCACGAAGGTATTGACCACGCCCTGCAGCAGGCCCATGGTGATCATGTCGCCATTCGCGACGTGGCTGATTTCATGCCCGAGCACCGCCTCCACCTCGTCGGCTTTCATACTCTGCAGCAGTCCGCTGCTGACCGCCACCAGTGCATCGTTGCGACGCATACCGGTTGCAAAGGCGTTTGGGTCCGGTGACTGAAAAATACCGACTTCCGGCATACCGATCCCCGCCTGCTGTGCCTGGCGCCTGACCGTTTCCACCAGCCACTGTTCGCTACTGTTGCCGGGCTGCTCAATAATCTGCACGCCCATGGAACGTTTGGCCATGAATTTTGACAGGGCGAGAGAAATGAATGATCCACCAAAGCCGATCACGGCCGACATCACCAGCAGCGCCTGCAGATTTAGGTCGACGCCGTTCTCGGCCAGGATACCTTCGAGTCCCAGCACCTGGAACACCACGCTGATCAGCACCAGTACGGCTGCATTGGTGGCTAGAAACAGTAAAATTCGCATCATGATTGTTTACCTGTCGTTTCGATCACAATGACCAATTTTATACCAGATTAATAAACAATTATCGGTTTGTTGCTGCCGGGTTCAGACGCCAATGATTGTGTCAGGCAACAATGCTCAAGGGTGGTCACCAGGGACTGGCAGGAAAGCCATAGCAGTTACCTGGAATAACGACCGGATCCCATTGACGTATCAGGGGGCGTTGGAGAAATGCCGCGATGGTTTTGACCGTGATCCAAATTCCGGGCGGGCGGTGTGGGTTTTCTTTCAAGGCAATATTCAGACCAGTTGGGCTTTGCAGGCGGTGCTCTGCTGGCAGTCGTTGAAATGGATCAGCTATTATAAGGTCTAGATCCTGTTCACGGTGGGATTATTTAGGAAACTCTTCGATTAATGGGGAGATTAACAATGAATGCGATGACTAAAAT
>JBDNAP010000263.1:0-4223 GCA_039768325.1 Thiogranum sp. | reverse complement strand
CTGATCGAGCGCAGGGTGACCAGCGCCTTTTCCCGTTCCTCGAACAGCACCTCCTCGACCGCCTTGCGCTCGGTGATGTCGGTAGCAACACCCTCAATCACGATGTCGCCATGCTGGTCCCGGCGACCCACGGACCGGTCGCTGAACCAGTGCCACTCGCCGTTTACGCCGCAAATCCGATACTCCAGATCAATGGACTTGCCCTCCTCGAATCCGGCGATCGCCGTATCGACCCGAGACAGGTCCTCGGGGTGTATGGCGTCATGCCAGAGATAGGGATTGTCGGCCACGTCCTGTGGTGAAAACCCCAGTACATCCTGCACTTTGGGCGACCAGTAGCTCGCGCCTTTGCGTGTCGCGTACCGGTAGACAATAACCGGCGCACCCTCCACCAGACGGCGATAGCGTTCCTCACTGGCGCGCAGTGCCTGTTCGGCTCGCTTACGCTCGGTGATATCGCGGGCGATGCCGGTGGTGCCGATGACGCCACCATTGTCATCGACAATAGGCGTTTTGATCGTCTCCACCCAGCGCTTGCCCAGCTCGCGGTCCTCCACCGGCTCTTCCATGCGCTTAGGCTGCCGGCAACGCATCACTTCTCTATCATCGCTGCGATACTTGTGTGCCAGTTCGGCGGGCCAGATATCGAGATCCGTCTTACCGATCAGCGCTTGTGCAGCAACACCACAGGACTGAGCAAAGGTCTCGTTGACCGCCAAGTAACGGCTCTGGTCGTCCTTGAGCCAGGCGATGTCCGGAATATTCTCGAGGATGGCCTGCTGCCGTTTGTTGCTGCGCTCGAGCTCACTGTACGCGCTATCACGCTCCAGTGCATTTGCCGTCAGCTGGCCGATTAAGGACAACAGCTCCACGTGCTCGGCCCGCCAGGCCTCCGGCGCGCGCACGTTGTCGAATCCGACGAATCCCATCAGCGTCCTGGTCGCCTGGATCGGCATGATCAAACAGGAATGAATATCCTGAGCCGCTAAGACTTCCCGTTCTGCGGACGCCTCTTGCGGTAGTGCGGCGACGTTTTCGATCTGGAAAGATTTGCCCGCTCGCAGCTTTCTCATGAGCCAGGGAAAACGGGCTGAGGTAAGAACCTGCAGATTGTCGATCTGCGCTGACACACCCGGCGCGCACCACTCATGAGTGTTGTTCATCAAGGCCCCGTCATCAACGAACTGGAACAGATAGGCCCTGTCGGCACCCACCAGACTGCCCGCATCTTCGAGAGCGGCGTCAATCGCCTCGTCAAGCTTCACCTGCGCCACGAAACGCATGGCCGCGGTCGACAACACCTGTTCCAGGTCCAGGCGATACTCCAGGGAAACCGGCTCCGACTCAGTGTAAATGTTCATCGGCACACGTTTCCTCGCAGTGTCAAAATACTCATGCAGCGTCCCGATGGTAATATTCGAGCAGCCCACCCAAGCGTTCTTTACAGCCAACTGATCCGTCGACACGATTCTTTGCTTGCGTGGCAGCTGGAAATAACAGTACGTTGTCTTTGCCTTGATGGTTACGTTCCCGATGAAAATGCACAATGAAGTCGGTCCACGTTGTCGTGCGCTTGCGCTCCGGCGCAGGAGGGATGCCATGGTGTTGTAGGATATTACCTACCGTTTGATCGGATAGCCGGTAGCCGGTATTCGCCATGGCGCCCACAATCCGATCGTAGCCCCAATCCGAATTCTCTTTGGCCATGCGCACGACCCATTGTTCGATTTCTTCATTGATTCTGGGCCGGCCCGGAAAGTGACGCGACTTGGAACCGTCGAACTTGCGTGCTACCAGCCTTCGGTACCATCCCATAATGATGTAGGACTTCGCGGTGTTAGCGGCATCCTCAAGGGCTTTACGGCCGAGGCGATACGCAATTTCAGCGAGTGTCATTCGTTCCGGGTCAGTGAGCCTCAGCGGCATCTTGAGTTGAACTTTGAGGATCCGGTTCTCGGCATCAAGATACTCATTACGCAAAAGGAGTTCCTGGTCCACTGTCCCAGTGATATAGGCCAGTATGCGCGCCCAATCCATCAAGAATCCCCATCGTTAACTCGAATTTATCATTCAATTCTAATCCTCATTTAAGGCAAAATACAAAGGCATTGTGACACAGACAAGAGATGTTGATATCGCGATAGGGATGATTTTTTTGACCAGACGACGTCCGCAACCGCGACACCGGAACCGTCGGCGTCGACCGCAGCAAACGCGGAAGAATCCATGACGGACAACTTTCGCCGGGCTAGCAATGCTTTGTATGCGCGCTTCGTTCGGACATGATGGGCGGGTCATCGGGCACTCCTCGGGGTTCGACACATGCCGGACTGTACTTAACTCCCTGAGTGCACGTTTGTTTTCGTGACATCTGCAACAGCGTATGAACGAAGCACTGGTTATTCCGCGCTTGACGCTGCCGCACCGGAACGGACAATTGTCTCGAATCTCTCATCACAGGCGACTATGTGACGCTAGCGTTCGTCTGCTATTAAGGTACAGACAACCTTGCGGTCCTGTCTGGGGCCATCGAACTCGCAAAAGAAAATGTTCTGCCAGGTTGAAAGGCCCAGCTGCCCATTGATTAAGGGAATGGTTTCCGATGGTCCGACCAGTCCCGACTTGAGATGGGAATCGCCATTGCCATCCTGCGCATCGTGCAACCAGACCCCTTTGGGTATCAGCTTGCCAAGAAAATTAACCACATCGGTTTGCACACTTTCATCCCAGTTTTCCTGGATCATAATGGCTGCGGTTGCGCCCTGGGCATACAGGGATACCAGACCATCACGAATACCACTGCGCCCCACCACTGCCCGCACCTGCTCAGTGATATCGACCAGTGTTTCCCGCGCAGTTGTCTCCAGCCGAATGATTTCGCGCATGGCGTGTCTCAGCCCCCGTACAAGCCCAATGGATCATCCGGATTAATACCCTGCATGAATGGAAGACGACGATCCCTGTGGGTTATCTGATACACCAGCCCCATCCAGTTACCCACCACGGCCTCGGCCGTATCATGCCAGGTGTTATCGAGTCGCCCTTTGATCAGCCGTTCAGGAAATTCCGGCAAGCTGCATCCGTCCGCCAGTGTCGCTTCAATTTTTACACGGTACTCCTTGAGCAGGGCTTTTTCGCGGATATGAAAATAGTTGACGGGAAACGGAGGGTAGTCATCCCGTTCTCTATTGGCATACAGCATGACTTCACGTTTGTATTCCTTCAACAGGGAAATGGTGTCGTACTCGGGGTGTCCCTGGAAAAATATCATCCGCAAGCCATCAGCACTGGTTGCCAGATGCACGCCAATATCCTCGTTATCCACCAGCACATGCAGGCCCGCTGCTTCGAACTGTTGGCGGGTCACTGCATTCCAGCGCGAATGCGGCACGTCGAAACGTGTATTGACATCATTGACAAGCGGATGCGACTTATCGATCACACGGTGAGGAAAGACACCCCAGATTTTGTTCGGCTGGGGAACACGTTTTTTACCATACCGGAACTGCAACATGGCGTGTGTAGCCAGACAGGAACACAAGGTCGATGTCACATTGTCCATCGCCCAGTCGATAACGGCAATCAGCGGTTCCCAGAACCGCTGATTGGCCAGTTCAGGTCCGACGACATTCGCACCGGTGACAATCAGGGCATCCAGTCCCTGCTCACGAATCCTGTCGAACGGTTCGTAATAGGTATCGATATGGGCCTGTGCCTCCGGCCCGCGCTCAAGCTCGGGCAGGCTGAAAGGATGGACATAAAACTGGGCGATCGGATTGCTCTCACCGACCAGTCGGAAAAACTGCCGTTCGGTCGCAGCCAGGGCGGCATCCGGCATCATGTTAAGTAAACCAACGTGAAGCTCACGAATATCCTGATGCGATGCACGACCCGGCGGTAATACGCTGGTGCCTTCGGCACGCAGGCGTTCGAACGTCGGCAACTTGTTATGAGCGACCAGAGGCATTCGCTTACTCCAGACTAAGGGCTGCGGGATATCACGGTTTCGAGCAGTTGTAGAAAATCGGCTTCATCGCGAACTTCAGATACCTCCCGCGACGTCACTGTATAGCCATGCGGTGCTGCAATCGCATCGTAACGTGGAATGCGCGAATGGAACAAACGCGGAAATATCCAGCGCGTGAATTCGTCCGGATCCATTTCTGCCGCATAGCTCATCGCATTTTCCTCCAGGTAAATATCGAGTTGTTGCTTGAGAAAAT
>JBDNAP010000262.1:0-7069 GCA_039768325.1 Thiogranum sp. | reverse complement strand
GCGGGCGGCTGTCAAGGATATCACCGAGTTACGCAACATCCTCCACACGCCCCGATGCCTGGAAGGCAACGCCATGGATATGCTACTGCCATTGCGCTATCTACTTGCCGTCTGATTAACACAGTTACCGAATTGCAGCTTCCCTGAGCGCTCTATTCAGTTTTGTGAATATCCTGGTCTCCCAGTCCAGCGAGTTTGTATTCGTTTCAACCCGCTTAACGTTGACCACTTCAACCCGTGTCGACGCGTTATCGTCTATCGCTTCGACATAGATAGCGACGTTCTCGCCGAAACTGAACCATGTCAGTTTTCTCCTGGCCAGTATCACGCCCTCGCTTTCATTTTCAGAAACGATGTTCAGGCTGGTGGTACCCAACACTTCCAGCAGACTGTTCCAGACATTCTCCCTGGGAAGTTTGTAAACCTCGACCCTGCCCGAACCACGTTTGGCTTCTGCGTCCTCCACGGTAGCGCAACCGGACTGCATCATAATTGCAAAAACAATGGATAGTGCACTTAGAAATCTGATGGCCATTCTACTCTCTCTTTTCTGAATCACGCGTAAATGAGTCCCGTCCTACCCTGTCCTGCCCGACCTGCTTAACCTGTCAACATTTCATTGAAGGAATACCAGCGGTTCCTGCTCCGCATCAATGCTTCAGGCACCCGGATCGAACGGGCGGCCCTGGCCAGTTCCTGTACAAATGATTCCAGGGCGTTGGCACCCATACTTGAGACGACACCCTGGCTCTGATTCAACGGGCTGTTTGCCTTGCTGGCAGCCGCCTCTCTATACTCTCGGCGATACGCAGCACTTCATCACCGTCCTGCTTGCGCATCATGATGCGAAGGTCAGCGATAGCTGCACCTGCCCCATCCGGGGTCTGCTGCAGGCTGTAAGTCAGCGGCGCAAGCTCTTCATTGAGACTGGCAGTCAAGTCGCGCAGATTTACCAGCGCCTGATTTAGCAGCTCGGGGACCTTCCTGAATTCCCGGGAATCCACAACACTACTGATCCCGTCAGCTGCCGACACCAGTTGCTCGACCGGTTCCTGAAGCGGAAACTCACCCGCTGTTTTCAACAGCTCCTGCAGTGTTGCCCTGAAGTATAGGCAGAATAAACGACCTTTTCATCTCTCGACAGCGGATCACGCACGGGCAACGATGGGACCTGCGCCCTGCCACCACTTCGAAATCCTGCCCTATTCCGCAGACCTGCTGGAGCCGAGGCGTCCTATCCCTGCAAATGGGCGGGAATCTTCTCAATGACCGCCGGGTCTGCGTTGCAGGCGAGCGCCTGCCCCGCGAGCTGAGCGAGTGTTTCGGGCATCGCTTTCACCGTGCCACCGCATTCACAGCAAGTCTCGAACCGCAGCAGCGCGTTGCGCACGCGGGCTGAGTTCTTCAGCCAGATCGTACGCTTCCTGTTTGAACGGTACAGTAACGTTGAGGTCCTTGCTCCCCGGCAATCAGAATAGATGACTGGAGATTGCTTCGCTGCGCCCGCAATGGCGTGAAAATGACTGAGTGAAACGTATCCGGCTGAAGCGAAGTTCAGCCGGATACGCTACAGGACCTGTCAAACCCGGGTGGTTTGCCTGGGTATAACTGTGATAGGGGCGCTGAGTTCTGTCCGCCCGGACAAATCCAGGTTCTTAAAACCACTCACGAACCGGCAAATCATGGTTATACAGCCTTTACAGAATTACGCATTCAGTGTGACCTGGGCTTGCGGGCGACCAGCACAAATGCGAGCAGCACCAGACCACCCAGCAGTACCAGTTCCAGTGTAAAAAAATCGATCAGTCGATATGACGCTTCACTAACAGGCGCTATAGCAGAAAAATCAGACACTGTGGCTTTCTCCATTATCCGTAACTATTTTCCGAAAACGTCTTTACACCGCTCAGGTGCCGCAGCCATTGGTCTTGCAGAAGTACAGCAGTAAGCCGACAAGCGCGAAAACGACAAAGAATCCCGCCAACGTAAACCAGTCCAAGAACATGTTGTTTCCCTCTAAAAACATGATCTATCTATCCAATCGAACCTGTTAAGAAGATCATCACGATAGCTAGAGCTTAACCAGTTGCATGGGATGTATCTGCAAACTTTTGTGAAATATCATCCGTCGGCACCGTCGTGTCGCTGGCTATACACCGACAGATCTGGGCAAGGGTTACCGGCTGGTTCAGCGCCCGCTCAGGACAAACCCGCCAGGCATACAGGAGGCTGTATCCGGAGCGGGAAAACCAGGCAGCTGGCAGGTGCCCGGTGGGAAATCCTTCGCTGCACGGCATGGGCCGGGGGCTCTCGCAGCCTGCACCGATAATGTTGTGATGCAGTTCAAATTTTTCCGACCCCGACCACAATTTCGGCGGATCACCCGAAATAACGCGCCGAATTTTTCCGCCCACCCACCCATGGGATGGTCTTGCCGATGCCCTGCAGTATTTCGCTGTAGGGTGACTTATTCGCTGATTATAAGAATTATTTTTACATCCATCGTGGAGTTGGCGGGCGGCTACGCAGGCGCCCGCTTGCAACCCTGGCATGCCCGTTGCAATTCATCGGGCAAGGGTTGGGAAACTGACCGCGGACCGAACCGGTCCAGGCTGACAAACCTTTTTTCTTTTCAGGAGATCGAAAGATGTCACCTCTAACGCATAATAAAAAGACACTCGGCCTCAGCCTGATGGCGGGCGCTCTGCTCTGCGTTGCACTGCTGATGAGCTCCAGCCGACCGATGACACGCGCCTACATTATCCAGGGCCATGACATGTCCAACGTAGCGGTGGCGGTGCAGGCCGCTGGCGGCAGGATTACCCATGAGCTGGGTATTATCAACGCCGTGGGCACCACGCTCGAAGCGCGACAACTGAAAGCATTGCGCGGCCACACGGCGGTATCGAAAATCATGCCAGACGCGGCCGTACAAACGGCGGCTTTCGTGCAGGGAGGATCACCGTATGTTCACTACCCGGCAATTGTGGAAGCGGATCGTCTCCATACCGAGGGGGTCTATGGCTCCGGTGTGACCGTCGCAGTACTCGATAGTGGTTTCCTGTTCCGGGCGGAGACCAACCGGGGGATCTACCACCAGAAACGGCGGCTGGCGGTGTATCAATCCATCACGAACAAAAAGGGCAGGGCGCTTGACAGGTTCGGGCATGGCAGCCACGTCAGCAGCATTATTATCAACAGCGATCACACCGGCGGTGCGGACCGAAAGTACAACGGTATCGCACCGGATGCGCAGGTTGTCGCCATCAAGGCCTTCAACAAGCACGGCAAGGGCAGCTACGCCAGCGTCATCCGTGGCATGGACTGGATCCTCAACAACAAGGACGTCTACGACATCCGCGTGGTCAATCTCTCGTTCAGTGCCGAAGCACGTTCCCACTATTGGGATGACCCGCTCAACCAGGCCGCCATGCGCCTGTGGGAGGCCGGCATCGTCGTCATCACCTCCGCCGGCAACAATGGTCCGGATCCGATGAGCGTCGGAGTCCCTGGCAATCTGCCCTATATCATCACCGTGGGCGCCATGACCGACAACTACACACCCGCCGACGACAGCGACGATCTACTCGCCTCGTTCTCTTCGGCTGGCCCGACCGTCGAAGGCTTTGTCAAACCCGACGTGCTCGCCCCAGGCGGCCACATCACTGCGCTGAGCCGCCATAACAGCAAGTTGGCAAGGCAGCATCCCGAGTACCATGATCACGACAGGTACTTCACCATGTCGGGGACGTCGCAGGCGGCCGCAGTCGTCAGTGGCATAGCAACGCTGATGCTGCAGGTCAATCCCGACCTCACGCCCGACGATGTAAAATGCCGGATCATGGCTTCTGCGCGGCCTGCCGTCGATGATGATGGCAACCTCGCCTACAGCATTTTCCAGCAGGGTGCCGGCGTGGTAAACGCCTATGATGCCGTCTATAGTCCGGCGGCCGGATGTGCCAACAATGGACTCAATGTCGGACTGGACCTCGCCGGTGTCGAGCACTACGGTGGCCGTGCAAACCGTGATGAAAACGGCAACTACTACATCATGGGTATGGATGGCTATCTGTGGTCGGACGGGTACCTGTGGTCGGACGGCTACCTGTGGAGCGACGGCTACCTGTGGTCGGATGGGTACCTGTGGTCGGATGGATACCTCTGGTCAGACGGTTACCTGTGGAGTGATGGCTACCTGTGGAGCGACGGCTATCTGTGGACTGACGGCCTGAGCGAGGTGACGTCTGTCAACGTGTGGGTGCCGCAGGAATAAGATAACGCCCAGCGGGACGGGCAATGTTGCTGTGTGTAAGCTGTGTCGGTTCGGTGCCCGTTAATACCTTCACCCGGTGAAACTGTGCGGCTGATCCGCCGGTGCCGTCCCTATGGACACCGTTCGGGCAGTCACTGTCATGCGGACAAGAGAAAGGCGGGCCTGGAAACCCAGACCCGCCTTCTTGTTTCAAGAGACTACAGACTTATCAGTCTCGATCCCTGGATGACCTCCTGCTGCGCCGGGAGTCACGGCTCTCGTCATCATCATGGCGACGATGCTCTTCCTCTTCATCATCAGAATCGTCATCATCGCGGGCCTGACAGGCTGAATCAACGGTGTCGGTATTGCCGTCACAGTTGTTGTCGACACTGTCAGAACAGTCCTCGCTCTCGCCCGGATTGACATCCGAATCGCGATCATCGCAGTCCATCGGTCCGCATTGTCCGCCCTCGGTTGCGAAGCCGTCACCATCCTCGTCGGTACAGACTGGAGCATCGGGGCAACTCTCCGCCCTCGGATCTTGGGCATCGATCAGGTTGTTACAGTTGTTATCCTTGCCATCTGTACAGTTCTCGGTGGCGCCGGGCTTAACAGCGGAATCACCGTCATTGCAGTCCATCAGGCCGCAGGGACCACCTTCCGCATTAAAGCCATCACCATCGTCGTCGGTACAGACTGTCGGCGGCGGTGTCGGTTCAGGTGCCGGTGTCGCTACTGGCGTCGGTGTCGGTGTCGCTACTGGCGGCGGTGTCGGTGTCGGTGTCGGTATTGCTACTGGCGGCGGCGTCGGTGTCGGTGTCGCTACTGGCGGCGGTGCCGGTGTTGGTGTAGGACAGGGCGGTGGATTTGCATTGTTCCCTGATGGGGAACCCGAATGGCACAGGCTGCAATTGCCACCGGTAAATACCGTTACCCCGCAGTCCGCGTTGAACTGGTTGCCAATGCTCGAAGTCGCATTGCCGATCGCCGGCATCATCCCTACACCCAGGGCGCCTGCCAGCAATACCGGTTTAATAAATTGTTTACTTGGACAGTTCATATCTATCATTCTCCTCACGTGAAAAAGATGTCTTAGTCCTAAGACATCCTGACGTGAATGCAGGAACTGCACCAATGCACCTGTTCCAGTTAATACTGTATTATTTACAGATAGATAGCACCGCAGATCGGCAACAGCCGCTGACTGAGATCGATGTAATCTGTTACCCGGAGGAAACATAAATGATTGACCCAGCTCAAGCCCCTGAATTGTGGCATATACGTATGTCGCCATACGGCAACAAAGGGTCACAGGAAAGCTGTCACAGCTGGCCAGTGGTAAGTTGATGGCGGAAAAGATTCAGTCTGTTTTTGCGTAAAGGCCTGTAAACCGATGTTCCGCTACGGAAAGCATCGATAGCGTCAGGTGAAAACTTGGCATTGCTGGCAAGATTGAACAGGATATCCGGTTTAGACAGGTGAAAACAGGGCCATTCCAATAGTCCTTCCAGGCGCAGGCACCTGATAATCGCGGTAGGCCACAATGTTGCCATACGGAAACAAGGGGCAGGCTAAGCGCCGTGACGTTGGGATGAAACGAATGACCATAAACCTGCAGGGCACCACGAGTCCGGGACTTGCAGCAGGATAAAGCAGGCTGCCGCAAACAACTTTAGGTAAGAATCATATGAATCAGTGAAACTCTGTTTAGCCCGTCATACCGGGCGTGTTCCGGCATCCAGCCGCATGATTTTCCGGGATGACTCGCTTCGCCCACCCTGCGGGCCGCCCGTTGGCGTTCAACGCGCTGCGCGCTTTTGTCCGGCATTCGCCGGAATGACGCAGTAGAAGTCAACCGGAGACTCCTTAGCTGTCGTGATTTCAAGCTACAGGCGAATCAAAGTCGTGAAAAATGTCGCGCTGAAAAACATAAACATCGCCAAGCAGATTTTGAGCGGTTTTTGCGTGATTGGGAATCGAACCCGAATGGCGTTCAATCCCTGCGCAAAAAAATAGGCCAGCATGAACAGGATGGCCGCATGGTAGCGAAAGTCGGTATTGGAGACGGACGGGTAAGAAAAAATAAACCGCAGCAGCAATATAAATGAAAACCCGACCGTGGCGATAAACAGCCAATCCATTAATGTTTTCTGTTTACAGCAGTAGCCAATCCAACCCAGGGGCACCATCAGTGCCAGGATAATTAAAAACTGCATATTGAAGAACAGCCAGTAGCTCTGATTGCGCCAGTAGCTATAGTCAAATTCGCCGAAGATCATGGTGGCGTACTGATAGGTCAGGAAGGAACGGGTGATCGAAAGGTTATCCGATCCACGGATATCGGCTTGTGCTTCGCTGACAAGGCTGGGCAGGTTAAATGAGAAGAAGTAGCTCAGGGTAATGGGACGCAAATCCTGACCGGGCCAGATGCCGCTATTGACCATGGCCAGGCTCTCTGCCGCCGGATAGTAGGCTCGATAGATGGTATTCACGAGCACCACTGCACCGGTCAACACCGCCAACTTGAGCGCGTTTGAAGTCTTCTCCGGCTGTTTAATGTAACTCGCAATGAGCAACGCAAACATCAGCGCTTCGATGACGAGTGATGAGATTTTAGTGAGAAACAACAAACTACAGAAAATCAACGCCCGGTAAAAATAACGCTGCCACTGAACCTGGTAGCTGGCCACCAGGTAGTAAAGCGTAATGAGTGCAAGTGCTGCCGACCACGGGTCATTGTTTATGCGCGATGACATATAGACCAGTGAAGGCATAAAACCCAGAAATACCATCGTACAACTTTGCACAAAGCTG
>JBDNAP010000261.1:0-6869 GCA_039768325.1 Thiogranum sp. | reverse complement strand
GTGTCCAGCTCTAACGGGCCCGACAGGCCGATATTAAGAAAAAAACCGACCAGGAACAGATCCTTGAACCCGAGCAGCTGGCGCGCGAGTTCTGAAGCGCGCACATGGCTGGCCAACAGAATACCGAGTATCAAAGCGCCCAGATCACCCTTGACGCCCGCAATTTCGAAAACCTGGGCACCACCCAGCGCCAGTGTCAGACCGAACAGAACCTGAAGCTCTCCGTGTCCGGACTTTTCCAGCATCTTGTGCAGCACGGGTTTGAGCGGTATGAGGGCGAACAGCAACAACGCCCATGGCGACGGTATCTTGCCCGTGGAGACAGCCAGAAAAATGACCGCCGCAATATCCTGCATGATCAGGATGCCGATGGCGATGCGGCCATAAAATGGCCCCATCTCGCCTTTCCCTTCCAGCACTTTGACGGCGAACACGGTACTGGAAAAACTCAGCGCAAAGGCAATCAGTATCAGCAGCTGAAGATCGAGGCCGGCAAACAGGGAAAGTCCCGCGATACCCAGTGCATAGAGAAACAGCGCAGACAGGGCGACGGTGAGAGCCATATGCAGTGAGGCCACGCCCCAGATCTGTGGCATCAGCAGACTGCCGAGACGCAGTTTCAAGCCAATGGAGAACAGCAGCAGCGTGACCCCCATTTCCGAAAATTCCAGCAGTGTGACGCTCGGCCGCATGCCGGCCGCATACAGGGAAAATCCGGCGATCAGATAACCCACCAGCGGTGGCAGACCGACAAAACGCACCCCGAAACCCAGAATAAAGGCGATAGCGATAGCGATGATATCTGCTTGCATGGCGTGTGCCGTTAACCCTGTTCAGGTAAGGCGTAGGCCTTGCTCAGGTTCCGCACATTCTGCTGCATCACACCGAGGAAATCACCTTGCCGGGGCCGATTGGCACAGGGGTCGAACACCAGCGTTCCAATACTCATGCTGTCCAGACGCCGGCCTGTCTCGGCCACTGGCTGCTTTTCCCAGATCATCCATTGCGCCGGAAAGTGCTCCGTCGTGTAGCGCAGTCGTTGCCACTCGGCAGCCCCGGGCACGACATCCGGCTCCCACTGCACATCCTCGATATGCAGCAGGTAACGGCGCGCCAGATACTGGTAGACCGGGTGCGAGGCCAGCATCGGCTGCTCCGCTTTACTGGCCACCAGCTTCTGAATTTTCAGGTCTAGCGCCATCAAGTCGTCACGCAAAGCATTGAAGTTCTGTTCAAACACCGCCTTATACCCGGGCCGTTTTTTGACCAGGGCCTGCATGATCGACTCGGCCTGTTGAACCGCCTGATACAGATCAAGCCAGGTCGTGAACGCCGTGCCCGCATGGGAGTGGTCACCAGCGGGTCCGTGACTGTGTGTCAGGCCCTCCTGCACACTGATATAACCCTCCTTGAAAGCTGCCGAGGTATTGACCTGGCGCAGGCGCGGCAAGGATGCTTTTTCCACCCAGCCGGCGTAACCGGCGCCATTCAACAGCACGAGGTCGGCCTTCTGATAGGCCCTGATGATTTCCGTGTCCGGTTTCCAGAAGGCCGGGTCAACCTCCGGTGGCGCCGGAAAGATCACCTCGGCATGATCCGCAGCAATGCGCTGGGCAAAATACTGCAGGGGATAGTTGACCGTGTAGACGGTCAATTTGTCAGCCGCGTTGGCTGAAGCCATGAGCAGACAAAGTAAAAAGGCAGCTAATAAAGGTTTCATTGTTATAAGTATCACCGTTTCCAGCCAGCTTGGTCCACTGACCGCGAAGGAACGCCTGTATCACAGATCACTGATTGAGAATCAAAACCCTGACTAGGTTACCGCTGTTTACCTGTACCAGCCAGAGCAAACCGGCGCACACCACACTGCTCATCAATACAATGAGCATTAGCTCTGCCGCAAGCAGGCGCACAATGGTCGAGCGGCTGCAACCGATTCTGGAAATGGTATCGATTTCACGCTGGCGCAGGCGCAGCGACAGGGCAAACACCAGCACCAGTGCCAGGGCTGTTGCCAGCCCGACAAACAGGATCACGGCATCCAGCACAGTGCGGATGCGGAAAATGTTTGTCATCAGGCTATCGATCACCTCGGCGGGGGGCACGATCTGGTAAGCCGTATTCTCGCCCAGATATCGCCCACGCAACAGCGTACCCGACTTATCATCATGCGGCAGGGCGATGACAGCCGTCAGCGGATATGCTGCCGCATCACCGTGGAAATGGAACGAATCAATGCTCGCCTCGGTAATCTCGCGAAACTGCATCAGCTTGGCGTTGGCGGCGACGTTACTCTCACTACGTTCCATGATGACCGAGCTGTCCGTGGTACGGGTTACATCCTCATGGCCATGGACCAGGCCCTCAATCACCCAGGCCGTTTTGATATCCACCAGCACGGCCAGGTCATCGGCACTGTGGGTGGGCGCCAGTACACCGGTGATTTTCATCTTCAGTGGATAGACACCGGCCAGGTCAAATATCGTTTCCGGTGACGAGACCAGACTGTCACCGGGTTTTAGACCCAACTGTTGCGCGAGCAAAGCACCGATGACACAGTCGCCCAGCCTCGCAAACGGATGCCCCGCCCGCAACGCCAATTTGCGGAAATCGAAATAATCCAGTGTGGTATCGACAATCGGAAAACCACGCGCGTGGAAACGCACATAGAGCGGCACAGCCGCCGCCAGCTCAGTGTCCATGACCTCGTCGGCTGCCGCCACGGTGATCAGTTCCGGCACTTCGTCGGTAAAATAGAGGCTGTTCATCACCAGGTCCAGCGCACTGCCCCTGGCGCCAATAAGCAGCGGCGTTATTTCCGCCCGCTCCACCAGCTGATGTTCGCTTTCATCGAGAATGATCTCGAGGGCAAGCGGCAACACGGCAATCAGGGTGATACAGGCCACCAGGGTCGCGGTACGCGTCTTGTTGAAGACCAGGTACCTCCAGGCGATGTAAATACTGTCGATCACGCGCCGCCTGCTACGCGAAATTCACGAAAGTCCACCACCCGGTCGAAGCGCGGCAGCAGCTCATGGTCGTGGGTCACAGCCAGCAGGGTCGCACTGTGCTGGTCCACCGCGTCGAACAACAAATCGAGAATGTGGGTCTTGTTTTCCGGATCGAGATTACCGGTGGCCTCGTCGGCCAGGATCAATGCAGGTTGCGGTAACAGGGCGCGGCAGATCGCTGCCCGCTGCTTCTCCCCCTGGGACAGCCTGCCGGCCCCACGCTGCAGTTTGTCTCCCAGGCCCATCTGCTGTGCCAGCTCACGGGCACGCCGGCGGACCTCGGGCGTCAACTGCAGGGCATCGGTGATACGGTAGGGATGCAGGATGTTATCCAGCACCGTGAGGTAGTCCAGTAGTTCGAAATCCTGGAAAATAAAACCGATGCGGGTGATGCGAAAGTCGCGGCGGCCCGCGTCATCGAGTTCGTGTACGTCGGTATCCGCCACCTGGATAGTGCCACTGCCGGGCGTGTAAATCCCGGCAATCAGGTTGAGTAGTGTGGTCTTGCCCGACCCACTCGGGCCGATAACGGCGAGCTTCTGTCCAGGCGGAACGGACAACACCGGGATCCGCAGATTGAACCCGTCTTGCGGATAAGCGAAGTGAAGTGACTCAATATTGATCATAAAGATCAGAATACATAGCGTCGGGTACCACCCGGGAACAAGGTCATACCGGTGTGCCGCGTTCCGAAAGATAGAAACCTGCCACCTCGGCGGATACGGGGCAATAGCAGTACGCCGCAGCCTGTCAATGCCCGGGCAGCTGGATCGGTCTGAACAAACCACTCTGCACGCGGGAAGTCACTCCAACGGGGTGTCGCAGGCAGTAAATAAACGCAGCATAAACGGCATCAACACCACTATTCAATGGTAGATTATTTCAAACAACCGGCTCTGCCACTTTTCACCCCATGAACACAGGAGAAAGCATCATGAAAAACAGGGTTACTGCCATATTCAGCGGGCTGCTGTTACTTTTGAGCAGCCAGATTGTCGCGGCCGATCGCCCGGCAATCAATGATCAGGCCGCCTTGGCTGGTCTGAAAGTGGGTAAAGGTGTATTCCTGGTCGATATCGGCGATACCGCAAAACTGAATTTCTACCTGGAGGTCATACAGGGCACCTACAAGGGAATGCAGTCCCAGGGGGTTGAACCCGACTTTGTACTGGTCTACATAGGACCCAGCGTGAAATATCTCACCACCTCACCATCGCCCGAGGTTGAGGAAGGCACCGGTGGTTTGCTGTTGGACATAGAATCCAATGTCGCCGAACTCACCTCGCTGGGGGTAAAACAGGAGATATGCGCTGTTGCGACCCGGGTTTTCAATATTGATAACAGCACCATACTGCCCGGCCTGAGGCTGGTAGGTGACGGATTTATCTCATTGATCGGTTATCAGGCTCAGGGTTATCACCTGGTGCCGGTGTTTTAGCGCTGGATTTAATTCTGTATGGGCGCGGCGCCATCCGTTTCGGTCCCGCACAACAGACTCAGGTACTCTGACCCGTTGAGCCACCTTCACCGTACCAGTCGCTTTTCTTGTAACGTTCACGGGCGTGCCTGACCAGAACCACCAGTACCGATGCTACCGGTAAAGCCAGCAGGACACCCATAAACCCGAACAGCTGGCCGCCGGCCAGCACGGCGAACATAACAGTCACCGGGTGCAGGCCGATCCTGTCGCCGACCAGCAACGGCGTAAGCACCATGCCCTCCAGCATCTGGCCGATAGAAAAGACGATGGCGATGGGGATGAGTTGCATGATGTCCTGGGCCTGAAACAGCATGGCGATGCTGGCAGTGACGATACCGACGATCACGCCGAGGTACGGCACAAAGCTGACCAGGCCGGCGAGCATACCGATCAACAGCGCTGTTTTCAGTCCGGCTAGGGTAAGACCGATGGAGTAGATCACGCCAAGACTCAGCATGACCATGAACTGACCGCGTAGAAATGCCGCCAGGTGCTCGTCCGATTCCCGTGCCAGACGAACCACGGTGGGTTCAACCGCGCGGGGCAGCAAGTCATGGATCGCCGCCATGAAATGATCCCAGTCACGCAGCATGTAAAATGTGAGCACCGGCACCAGCACGATATTGACAAGCCAGGCGAGCATCGCCAGCCCGGAACGGCTCACGTAAGCCATCACGTTGGCGGCAATACCGCCCGCTTCCTGCCAGTTGGCTATCAGCGCCGCCTTCACCTTGTCCACGTCAAAGGTCGACGGATCCACACCCAGGCGTGCCTGCATGCCCGGCAGCAACCTTTCCGTGATCCAGTCTATGTACACCGGCACCGCTTTGATCAGGACACCGAGCTGGGTTTCGATCACCGGCAGCAGCAGCAGGGGAACAAGCAGGACAACACTGAAAATCAACACGAACACGATGACGACCGACAGCGTGCGCGAAAGCCTGCGCGCCTCCAGCCTGTCGACCAGCGGATCACCCAGGTAGGCCAGCAAGGCGGAGAACAGGAAGGGCGCCAGGATCGGTGCGAGCAGATAGACCAGCCAGCCGGTGAGAAGCAGACAGGTAAGGGCGAACCACTTGTAGGAATCAGCTACCATGGGGACAGATTACACTATGCGCTGCAGAACAATCACGTCGGATTGACGGTAGCGGCTTTAAGAAAAACCATGCGATGTGCACCTGTATTCGTAGCGGGTAAGCATAAATGGCTGCATGAAAGCGAGTCAACCATGCACTGTTTGGAACCGGGCTGGTGCAACCGGGTATAATCCATGATCAGGCTTCGATCCTGACAAACCCTGAATGAATACGTAAGTTATACTCACTGACGCGACGGTACCTGCACTATGAATGCAACGATCACCCCTCCTCTACAGGGCAGGCCGCTCATCTGCGGTGAAGTCCTGTTCGACATCTTCCCCGGGGACAAAAAGGTGCTGGGCGGCGCACCCTTCAATGTCGCCTGGCATCTGCAGGGTTTCGGCCTGTCGCCCCTGGTTATCAGCCGCATCGGCAACGATGACGAAGGAAACAGTGTAATGGACGCCATGCACCGGTGGGGCATGGACAGCAGCGGGATCCAGCGCGATGAGCGGTACCCGACGGGAGGCGTCGAGATCAGCATGCAAGGGACCCATCACCGTTTTGATATACGCGCGGAGCAGGCCTATGACCATATCGATTTCGAGCCCCTGGACAAGCTTGTTCGCGGCCAGAACCTGTCGCTGATTTATCAGGGCTCGCTGATCGCCCGTAACCCGGTCAGCCGCGACACCCTGCAGCGTCTGATCAGGGCAAAGCAGCTCCCTGTCTTCGTCGACGTCAATCTGCGTGATCCCTGGTGGGATGCCGCCACGGTGGAAGGCTTGCTGAAGGCCGCACGCTGGGCAAAGCTCAATGACGAGGAGTTAGCCACAGTACTGCCGGGCACCGCCCAAACCGACCGTGGCCTCGAACGTGCCGCCAGGGAAGCGTTGTCACGCTTCGAACTCGATGCCATCGTGGTAACCCGCGGCGCCGTGGGTGCCTTCATCACCAGCGCCGAGGGGACAGTGAGCGGCAGGCCACCGCCCGTCGAAAACCTCGTGGATACCGTCGGTGCCGGTGACGCCTTCTGCGCCGTCACCCTGTTCGGTCTGCACCAGGGCTGGTCAACGGCCGAGACTATCGGACGGGCCCTGGCGTTTGCCTCCGCGGTGTGTGAACAGCGCGGCGCAACCAGCACGGATCGCGAATTGTACCGGCGCACCCTGGCAAGCTGGACTTAAATGGGGTCATTAAATGGGGTCACCCATTAGCCGGCCCCGGTCAATAGCCAAAACGACTCCCTGCCGTAAATTAGCATAAAAATACACTTTATCCATCGTCGCTACGAACATC
>JBDNAP010000260.1:0-4174 GCA_039768325.1 Thiogranum sp. | reverse complement strand
TTGAAAGGGACCATCGAGGGCACTGTGGGCCTGGTCTGTCAGCGCTGTTTGCAGGCGCTGCGATTGCCGCTCGACCTGGGTTTTCGCCTGGGCATTGTTACCAGCGAGGCAGATATCGACCGGCTTCCCGACGGCTATGAACCATTGCTGGTATCGGGAGAGCCGCTGCGGACGTTCGATGTTGTCGAGGATGAGGTCATGCTCGCGCTGCCGGCGTATCCACTCCACGAAGGTGGGCAGACCTGTGTGATGGCTTATGAAAACCCGCCGTTACCGGTAAAAGACAATCCGTTTTCCATATTGGAAAAGCTGAAAACCTAGACGAATACATTTGCAGGAGATTATGTCATGGCGGTTCAAAAAAGCCGGAAGACGCCTTCGAGACGCGGCATGCGTCGTTCTCACGACGGCCTGAAACGATCGGCGCTGTCGGTGGAACAGACAACAGGTGAAACCCACCTTCGACATCACGTCAGCCCCGACGGCTACTACCGTGGCCGTAAGGTTATCAATAAAGACCTTGATTGATTCACATTTCGGGTTTTCTCTTCCCGTAAATCATCCAGAATACACGCTGCTTCCGGTTCCCGGGAGTCAGCGTGTATTTTAATGCATGACTGAACGGTTCACTGTTGCTCTTGATGTCATGGGTGGTGATCATGGCCCCGATGTCGTGCTGCCTGCAGCGCTGCGGGCGTTGTCCAGGCGGGATGACCTTGATCTGCTGCTGGTGGGCGAGCAGGATATGATCGAAGCAAAGCTGCTTGCCCTCGGCAACAAGTACGGGGAACGGCTGCAGATCACGAACGCATCACAATGTGTCGATATGGATGAGTTGCCCTCACACGCCCTGCGTTTCAAAAAAGATTCATCGATGCGCGTCGCGATAAACACGGTCAAGGACGGCCGGGCTCAAGCCTGTGTCAGTGCCGGTAATACCGGTGCATTGATGGCAACCGCCCGTTATGTGTTGAAAACATTGCCGGGGATTGCCCGTCCCGCAATCTGTACATCGCTGCCGTCGAAGACGGGACATACCTGGGTGCTTGATCTGGGCGCCAACATTGACAGCTCACCCGAACATTTGTTTCAGTTTGCGTTGATGGGTTCCGTTTTGGCTGGAGCCGTGGACGGCAATGACAATCCTCGTGTGGGTCTGTTGAATATAGGCGAAGAGGAAATAAAGGGTAATGAGACGATCAAGGAGGCTGCCAGCCTGCTTTCCAGCAGTGTACTGAATTACACTGGTTTTATCGAAGGTGATGATATTTACAGCGGCAAGGTCGATGTTGTCGCCTGTGACGGATTTGTTGGTAACATCGCCCTGAAAAGCAGCGAAGGCATAGCGCAGATTATCTCGTATTATATGAAGCGGGAATTTACCAGAAATATTTTAACCAGGTTGGCGGGCCTGGCGGCGTTGCCGGTGTTAAAGGCATTTCGAAAAGCGATCGATCCACGACGATATAATGGCGCCAGCCTGCTGGGTTTGCGGGGTTCGGTGATAAAGAGTCACGGTGGTGCCGATGTGCTCGCATTTACCAATGCGATACTGGTAGCTGCGGTGGTTGCTGAACAGAATGTTCCGCAACTCATCAGTTCGCAATTGCAGGCGATTCTGGCCGAGAGGCAAGCAGTTTGATCTACTCGCGTATTACAGGAACCGGCGGTTACCTGCCCGACAAGGTGTTGACCAACAAGGACCTGGAAAAGATCGTTGATACCACGGATCAGTGGATTCGAGAGCGTACCGGGATCAGTAAGCGACACGTTGCCGTCGAAGGTCAGAACACCGTCGATCTCGCGGAGTATGCTGCACAGCGTGCTTTGGAAGCTGCGGGTAGGGATGCGCAGGATGTCGATCTCATTATTGTGGCGACAACAACCCCCGATCGCGTTTTTCCCAGTACGGCCTGCTTGTTGCAAAAACGCCTGGATCGCCATGGTTGTGCCGCGTTTGATATTCAGGCGGTCTGTACCGGTTTTGTCTATGCCTTGAGTGTGGCAGATAAATTTATTCGTACCGGAACGGCAAACTGTGCCCTGGTTGTCGGTGCCGAGACCCTCTCAAGGGTACTGGACTGGACCGATCGTGGCACCTGCGTTCTGTTTGGTGACGGCGCCGGTGCGGTGGTGCTGGAGGCCAGTGAGGAACCCGGAATCCTTTCCACGCATTTGCATGCAGATGGTGCGTACGAGCACCTGTTGTCAGTGCCCGGAGGCATCGGTCAGGGCTACAATAGCCTGAAAGAGGGCAACGGCTACGTGACCATGAAGGGCAACGAAGTCTTCAAGGTGGCGGTGAACACCCTTGGCCGCATCGTGGACGAAACGCTGGAAGTCAATAATCTGGAGAAATCCGACATAGACTGGCTGATTCCGCATCAGGCTAATATCCGTATTATCCAGGCAACCGCCAAAAAGCTGAAAATGTCGATGGACCATGTTGTTGTTACCGTGGATGAACATGGCAATACCTCCGGTGCATCGGTGCCGCTGGCACTTGATGTGGCTGTTCGCGATGGCCGTATCAAGCGGGGAGAAACCCTGCTGATGGAGGCATTCGGCGGCGGTTTTACCTGGGGTTCTATTCTACTCAAATTCTGATTACGACATCGTTCTATGACAGGTTTAAATCAGTGTGCAACTCTTGCCATGGTGTTCCCCGGTCAGGGCTCGCAGTCCGTGGGTATGCTGGCTGAGCTGGCGGAAGCTTGTCCGCTGGTTGAGGAGACTTTTTCCCGGGCATCAGACGTACTGGGTTACGATCTCTGGGAACGCGCGCAAAATGGTCCTGCTGAATTATTGAATCAGACCAGTTGTACCCAGCCAGCGATGTTGGCGGCGGGAGTCGCCAGCTGGCGTTGCTGGCAAAATCAGACCGACCTGCTGCCGGCAATGATGGCCGGGCACAGCCTCGGAGAGTATACCGCGCTGGTCTGCGCCGGCGCCATTGAGTTTACCGACGCTGTTCTTCTGGTGGAAAAGCGTGGTGAGACCATGCAGAACGCGGTGCCGGCAGGTAGCGGGGCGATGGCAGCCATACTGGGGCTCGATGACGATCAGGTCATATCTGTTTGCGGGCAGGCGGCGCAGGGTGAAGTTGTCAGCGCTGTAAACTTCAATTCGCCCGGCCAGGTGGTTATTGCGGGAAACGTTGCGGCGGTCGGGCGGGCCATGGATCTGGCTAAACAGGCGGGGGCCAGGCGGGCCTTGCTTCTGCCGGTTTCGGTACCATCGCACTGCAGTCTGATGGAGCCCGCTGCGCAGGCCTTTGCCAGCGATCTTGCCGCCGTCTCGATCAAGGCACCTGCCGTCCAGGTGCTGCATAATGTTGATGTTGCAATGCATGATCAGCCCGACGCTATTCGCCAGGCGCTGGCTGCCCAGTTGTTCAAGCCGGTGCGCTGGGTTGATACAGTGCGCGCCATGCATCGCGCCGGTATCACCACCATTTTAGAGATGGGGCCGGGTAAGATACTGGCCGGTCTGAACAAGCGTATCGATAAAACGATGCAGGCTATTGCTGTGCAGACAGCTGAAGACATCGAACAAGCCCTGGCGGCTATTCAGTAGAGGAGTCATATAAAGATGCCTTTGACAGGGGAGATTGCGCTGGTTACGGGTGCGAGTCGAGGTATAGGCCAGGCAATTTCTTTGGCTCTGGGCAAGCAGGGTGCAAAAGTGGTCGGTACGGCGACGACACAAAAGGGCGCCGCCGCTATTCAATCCAGCTTTGATGCGCAGGGTATGCAAGGGCTGGGGCTGGTGCTCGACGTAACCGACGTGGATTCCATCGCTTCAGTGATGACGCAGATCAAGGATACTCCCGGTGCGCCCAGTATTCTGGTTAACAATGCCGGCATTACGCGCGACAATCTGCTTGTACGCATGAAGGACGACGAATGGGCTGCGGTCATTGACGCCAATCTGAGCTCCATCTTTCGCCTCAGCAAAGCCTGTCTGCGTGGCATGATGAAAGCCAGACACGGGCGTATCATAAATATCGCGTCTGTTGTAGCGGCAACCGGTAATCCGGGGCAGACCAATTATTCTGCAGCGAAAGCCGGCATGATTGGATTCAGCAAGTCTCTGGCGCGCGAAGTCGGTACGCGAGGCATCACCGTTAATGCCATCGCGCCGGGTTTCATTGACACTGATATGACACGGAATC
>JBDNAP010000259.1:0-2715 GCA_039768325.1 Thiogranum sp. | reverse complement strand
TGGTTTATACTGACAGGAGTCTTCGACGCTGGATTCTGTGAAACGGCCAGACGTTAACCCGTCAGAGCGCGTTCGAATTCATGGCTGAATAGCTGTTTGCAGGCTTGTCGATCACGAACGAACCTGCACCGGCTGTGTCGCGGCAGAGTGGTGACCTTGTCCCGCATGCGAACGTTGAATCCGATGGAAGCAAACAACAATATTGGGTTGGCCATGAGTTTTCGCACAAGTCCAAATGCAGTACCGCTGCTTATTCTGTTAGTCCTGAGCGCTGCAGTTCGCCTGCCGGCGCTCTCCTACCCTGACAGTGTTGTATTCGACGAAATACATTTTGGCAGCTTTGCATCGGCGTATTGCTGCAACCACGAATACTTCTTCGACCCGCATCCCCCCCACGCGAAACTGCTGATCGCCGGTGTTGCCCGTTTGCTGGGTTACAGAGGCGGGCTTGCGTTCGAGCACATTGGACAATCTTACGGGGATATATCTGCGGTTCCTCTGCGGCTGGCACCGGCATTGGCGGGAACGTTGCTGCCCCTCGTAATATTTTTGCTGTTGCGTCAACTCGGCGCATCCCCGGCGGCCGCTTTTTTCGGTGGTTTACTGTTGGTTTTCGACAATGCATTCGTTACACACACAAGGATCATTTCCCTGGACAGTATCCTGCTGGTAGCAACCTTTGGCGCGCTGGCACTCTATCTGGGAGCTGAACGTGCACAAACGGCAAGGCGGTGCGCAATATTGAGTTTTCTGTCGGGTTGTGCGATTGGGATGGCGGTCGGCACAAAATTCACCGGACTCGCGATCGCGGGTCTGATCGGCCTGTGCCTGTTACTGCAACTACGGCCTGGGGTGGGCAGCAGGGGCATCGTTCAAACGCTGCAGCGGGCGGGTTGGTTGGGAGCCGGCGCCGTGCTGGTCTATGTGGTTGGATGGGTGCTCCATTTTTCGTTGCTTACCGAGTCGGGACCGGGAGACATATGGGGCGTTCCCAGCGGGAACCTGACCACCGATATTGTCGAGATCCATGGCAAGATGTTTTCTGCACATGTCAATCTCTCTGAGCCCCATCCGTACAGCAGCCCGTGGTGGAGTTGGCCGTTGATGGTGCGCCCCATCTATTTTTGGAACTCGGCGACCTCCGCTGCCAAAATATACGCAATCGGCAATCCGCTCGTGTGGTGGGGCGGGACCCTCCTGTTCCTTGTTGTCCTCGTTAACCTGGTACTTTCCCGCGTGACTCACCCCACGGTCCAGCCGGCACCAGAGCGTGAAAGGCCGAGATTCTGGTTGCCTATTGTGGGATTTGTGGCGTCGTACGCACCGCTGGCAGATGTCCCGCGCGTGCTGTTCATGTACCACTACTTTACGCCACTCATTTTTTCCCTGATTCTGGTCGTTCTGTGGCTTGACTACATGGGGTGGATGCTCACGAACGGTTTGCGTCACCAGCGTGCGAGCTACTACATTGTGATCGCCGTGCTGGTGTCAGGCTTCGTCTCCATTTCTCCATTGACGTACGGCCTGGAGGCGGGCGCCGGTATCGCGGATAAGCTGTTTAGCGTATTCCCGGGCTGGCGTTGAACTGCCCCATCATTTTTTTCGACCGATGAACTGACGTCATTGACTGACCGCTGTGGGACTAACAGAATGGGAAAGTGAGCGGCTTGCGCTCCTGCAGGAGAAATCCAATGAAACTTGGGATAGTCGTTCCCTGCTACAACGAAGAGGAAGTCATATCCGAAACGGCGAGCCGATTGCTCGCTCTGCATTCGAGCCTGGTTTCCGCTGACCAGATCGAAGTCGAAAGCAAGATCTATTTCGTCGACGACGGCAGCAAAGACAGGACCTGGCCGATCATCGAAGAACTGTCCCGGCAACATTCCAATATCACCGGCATCAAGTTGGCGCGGAATTGCGGTCACCAGCATGCCTTGCTGGCAGGCCTGTATACCGCTGAGGGCGATGCGCTGGTGAGTATCGACGCAGATCTCCAGGACGATATCCGTGTTATCGGAAGAATGGTCGAAGATTTCCATGACGGTGTGGATGTTGTCTACGGCGTACGCAAGCAGCGGGACACGGACACTTTCCTGAAAAGAGTCACGGCCCAGACATTTTACAAGCTGATGAAGCTGCTCGGAGCCGAGTCGATTTACAACCACGCCGACTACCGCCTGATGAGTCGCCGGGCCATAGACGGGTTGAAGCAGTTTAAGGAGGTAAACCTGTTCCTGCGGGGCATCGTGCCGTTAATCGGCTTCAGATCTTCCATTGCCTACTATGACCGGACGGAAAGGTTTGCCGGCAAATCGAAGTACCCGCTGAAAAGAATGATCGGGCTTGCACTCAATGCGATTACCTCGTTTTCCGTCATCCCGCTGCGCATGATTACCATGGTGGGTTTCCTGCTGTTCTTTGCCACAATCGTGATCATGATCTGGGTGCTTTACATCCGCTTCTTTACCACCCAGGCGGTGCCTGGCTGGGCTTCGACAGTGTTGCCGATCTATTTCATCAGCGGTATCCAAATACTGTGCATCGGCGTCATAGGGGAGTATCTCGGCAAGATTTACAGTGAAGTCAAGGAACGTCCGCGCTACATTATCGAGAAGCTGGTTAACCCATAGATTGCTGCGATTCTCAGCTGCGGAAAGCCCGCCACTATGACATCAGACAAGCCGCAGACGCTACCCACGGACGCATCGGCATGAC
>JBDNAP010000258.1:0-3307 GCA_039768325.1 Thiogranum sp. | reverse complement strand
TTTATGGCGGCCGCGCTGTATGAGCCCGGCCTCGGTTATTACAGCAATGGCTTGCTGCCGTTCGGTGAACAGGGTGATTTTGTGACGGCGCCGGAGTCGGGCAAGTTGTTCGGACGCTGTCTGGCGCGGTGTATCGCGTCGGTTCTGGAACAAGTCGAACGGGGTGTTGTCATGGAACTGGGGGCGGGCAGCGGTGTGCTGGCCGTTGACTTGCTCGGTGAACTGGAGACGCTGGGTGTATTGCCGCAGCGTTATTACATACTGGAGCGCAGTGCCGCGATGCGTGCGCTGCAGGAAAGGCGGCTGAACGCGCAGTTGCCTGAAATCATGCCGCGGGTTGAATGGCTGGAGAGCTTGCCTGAGGATCCGATCAGCGGCGTTGTATTCGGCAACGAAGTCGCCGACGCGCTGCCGGTCAAGCGTTTTCGCTGGCACAACGGTCAGGTCAGCGAACTGGGTGTCGGACGGCAAAACAAACAACTGTCAGTCTGTGAGCGTTGCGGTGATGAAATGCGGGAACGTGTTCGGCGACTGGCGCGGATTGGGTGCTGGGAGGGTGACTATCGGTCAGAATACTGCCCGACGCTGCCGGCATGGATAAACAGTCTGACGGACAGTTTGGCACGCGGTTTACTGCTGCTCATCGACTACGGTTACGGGCGCGCCGAGTATTACCACCCGCAGCGTTCAATGGGTACCCTGATGTGTCACTACCGGCATCGCGCCCACGATGATCCCTTCTGGTCGCCTGGCCTGCAGGATATTACAGCGTTCGTCGATTTTACCGCTATTGCAGAGGCAGCCGGCGCCGCGGACATGCAGCTGGAAGGCTTCACCAGTCAGGCTCGATTCCTGTTGGACTGTGGTATCGATCAGCTGATGACTGAGATCGATACGGCCAATACCCGGCAGTTTATGCAACTGAGTAACGAAGCCAAGCGCCTGATGCTGCCCGGTGAAATGGGTGAACGATTCAAGGTGATCGGTTTTTCACGCAGTCTGCAGCAGGACGTCAGAGGTTTTGGTTCACAGGACTTGCGCAGTCGTTTATAAAGCACCCACAAGCCGACGCTTTGTAAGAGTGTATTGGCCGACCTGCATGTCATCACGCCGGGTTCCGTGTGTTCAGGTCGGCTAGGCAATGCATGGGTCAGGGGGCTCGCTGATTAATTCACGAAGATCATGCACCAGGATGCCGGAACATGTCCGGTGTGACGGATTGACCAGAGCCTGCCTGGTGTAACTGTTGGGAGCGCCCCGCTGGCACGGGGTTGATAGTGACTTTAGTGGCATCATTTCATGGATAATTTTCAGGCGGTTATTCTGGCCCTGGTGCAGGGTCTGACCGAATTTCTACCCATCTCCAGTTCCGCGCATCTCATTCTGGTGCCGATGTTGACCGACTGGCCGGACCAGGGGCTGGCGTTTGATGTCGCCGTTCACTTCGGCACGCTCAGCGCCGTGGTGGTCTATTTTCGCAGTGAACTGGCGGCCATGGCGTCGTCCTGGTTTGCATCGCTGGGATCGCGTTACTCGGACGATGAAGCCAGGCTGGCCTGGGGGGTGCTGCTGGGCACCATTCCGCTGGCACTGTGTGGGCTGATATTTCACGACTTCATCGAAACCAGCCTGCGTTCACCACTGGTTATTGCCACAACGACAATCGGTTTTGGCGCATTGCTCTGGTACGCCGACGTAAAGGGAGCGCAGACGCGTTGTGAATACCGTCTCAATGCAGGGCGGATCGCTGTGATCGCGCTGGCGCAGGTGCTGGCGTTGATTCCGGGAACCTCGAGATCCGGTATCACCATCACCGCCGGACTGCTGGTTGGGCTGGATCGAAAAGCGGCCGCGCGCTTTTCCTTCCTGCTGTCGATTCCCGCCATCCTGATGGCGGCCGGTTACGAAAGCAGCAAGTTGCTGGGTGCCGGGCAGGCGGTGCAATGGACGCCGATCCTGCTGGCAGTGGTGATTTCCGCGCTCAGCGCCTACGCCTGCATCCACTATTTCCTGAAACTGCTCGACCGCGTTGGCATGTTGCCATTTGTGATCTATCGTTTAGTGCTGGGTGTGATGCTGTTTGTATTGTTCTGGTAAGGAAGCAAAGTGCATCTAACAAGCCTTGCGGCTAACCGCTTCCTGGCTCGCTGAATGGGTCAATATCAGCGGCGGGGTACACTAGCCAAGGGTGTTACGGATAATTTCCAGGCGCTTGCTGCGAATAGCCGCTCCCAGTGCCGGTCCCTGCAGATTCAGATTTTCGAGTTGTGCGGCATTGATACCGGCGGCGTTGACACTGACCTCGATCAGTTGGTCAGCGCGGCTTTGATCGATCAGGTCGGCGGCCTGGTACACAGACAGCAGCAGGCGCCAACGTCCGCCTGGTTTGAAGGCGCCGGACGATTCCATTAGATCGAGGATGTCTTCCGGTCTGTCGCTGCCCGCGTTCTGCTCCAGCTTGATTGCAGTTAAAGCCAGCTGTGCATAGTCATTCGGTGAGTGCAAGCGCTTGCACAGTGTCTCGGCCTGTCGGGCCCTTTGTTCCTGTGTGAGGTCATGGCCGAGCGCCTGTGTCAGAACGCTGAATCGCAGGCGCGGGTCTTCGCTGCGCGACACGCTGGCTTGCAGTGCATCGAGTGCGGCGATACCTGGTTCGTCCTTGTGTGACTGCCCCTCATCCGCGTATTCGCGGTCGATTTCAGGAAACAGAACCGCCAGTGCATGACAGCCGCGCAGCACGGTGAAAAATCGCTCTGGTGAGTCGGTGGCCAGTGCCTTGGCGAGTTCCGCCCATACGCGTTCCGCTACCAGGTGATCGATTTCACCGTTGCCGACCATTTTTTGCATCAGCGTGTTGGTGCTGTGCGCTACCTTGAAACCCCATTTGCCGAATTGCGCCGCAAAACGCGCGACGCGCAGTATGCGTACAGGGTCCTCGGCAAAGGCGGGGCTGACATGACGCAACAGACCCGCACCGAGATCCTGCTGGCCGTGGTAGGGGTCGATGAGTGTGCCATCCGGCGCTTCCGCCATGGCATTGATCGTCAGATCACGGCGTCTCAAGTCCTGTTCCAGCGTAACGTCGGCGCTGGTGTGGAAGGCAAAACCTTTGTAGCCGTGTCCGGTTTTGCGCTCGGTGCGGGCCAGTGCGTATTCATCTTTTGTTTCCGGGTGCAGGAATACCGGGAAGTCCTTACCGACCTGTTTGAATCCCTGCTCCAACATGTCCTGCGGTGAGGCACCGACCACCACCCAGTCCCGTTCACCGACCGGCAGGCCGAGCAGCCTGTCCCGGACAGCGCCGCCA
>JBDNAP010000257.1:0-3017 GCA_039768325.1 Thiogranum sp. | reverse complement strand
GCTTCCCGAAAACTCGAATCTCACGGTATCACGCCGCCAACCGTTCGTATTGATGATGCAGGCCACCGACCATCAGATCAATCTACTACGCTCAAGTGATATCATTTACCACGCTATCGATTCCTCATTAATTTTTACCGATGCGATTTTCGATGCGACTTATAATCGCACCCTATATGGTTCTAACGTGGTGATTTCAGTGGACATACCCACTTCGACATTTATTATCTCATTGAATAATATAATTAATAATAGGGTAACCCATTGACTCACAAGGCAAGGAAAAGGTTTGGCCAAAACTTTCTGCACGATCCGCTCGTCATACAGCGCATCGTGCAGGCAATCGACCCCAGGCCCGGGCAACGGCTGGTGGAAATCGGCCCGGGCCAGGGAGCCATCACACTTCCACTACTGAGAGCCTGCCAACACCTGGAGGTTGTCGAGCTGGACCGGGACCTGATACAACCGCTTGCAGCGAAAGCCGCAACAGCAGGAGAGCTGATTATTCATCAACAGGACGCACTGCGTTTTGATTTCCGCAGCCTGGCAAATGGAAAGAAGCTGCGCACGGTGGGCAATCTACCCTACAATATTTCCACACCTCTGTTGTTCCATCTGATAGAGCAGTCCGATGCTATACAGGATATGCACTTTATGCTGCAGAAAGAAGTTGTTGATCGAATGGCCGCAGGCCCCGGCAGTGGTGACTACGGCCGCCTGTCGGTGATGGTTCAATATCACTGCAGGGTGGAACCGCTGTTTCGGGTAGGACCGGGGTCATTCAAGCCGGCGCCCAAGGTTGACTCTGCGTTTGTACGCCTCATCCCCTGGCCAGAACCGCCCTTCCCGGTTAAGAACACCGATCACCTGACAGCGCTGGTACGGCAGGCCTTTTCACAACGGCGTAAAACGCTTCGTAACGCACTAAAAACTCTGTTGCCGGAACAACGTATCAGGGCGACGGGAACAGACCCTTCGGCCCGTCCGGAAACCATAAGCCTGGAACAATACGTTGCGCTGGCCAACCAGCTGGCAGCCGAAGATCAGGAGGACTTCACCGGCGTTTGAAGCTTAAAAGCCGGGTCCTATTCCACTACCATAACCGTAACCCAACCACTCATCCAGGGGCAGCGCCCTTAAGGAGAACACCCTATGCCAGCTTATTCGCACATACTGCTCGCCGTCGATTTTTCCAGAGAAACAGACGCTGTTGCCGAACAGGCGCTGACCATGTGCAAGGCCCTGAATGCCAGACTGAGCCTGGTTCATGTCGTGGAGTTCGTGCAGTTTGACTTTTCCAGCGAACTGACCATGCCGCAGGAACTGGAACTGGACCAGGAACTGTTGGAACTGGCGGATAAACGCCTGCAACGGCTTGGCGAGAAGTACGGTGTAGCGGATTGCGAACGTTTTGTCAGTCAGGGAAATACGAAGCACGAAATACTTCGTATCGCAAAACAGCAAAAGGTCGATCTCATCGTGATCGGCAGCCACGGCCGCCAGGGAATTCAGTTGCTGCTTGGCTCAACGGCCAATGCGATATTGCATGGTGCGCCCTGCGATGTGCTGGCGGTTAGAATTCTCGATTAAAAATGGGAGGGGGGATTGCAGGCCTACCAGCGTTTTTCAAGAAACAGATAGGCGTCTGAACGTTCAGCACCGAAGGTGCCGATCTGGCGATCACCGCCCGCACGAAGGCAACGTTTCACGTCATCGGGCATGGATTTAGAAAGCCACAGGGTTGGGCCGCGTACTCCGAAAGGTCGCGCCAGGTTCAGGCCCTGACCATCCTCTCCAACTGTAAACCAGGGTTTCCAGCGCTGCGGCATTGACGCCGTATCGAATTTCCTTTCAGACTGCAACCCTTGGCTGGCACCGGCATGCTTTACCACCCGTTGCTGAGCGGACACGATGTTCAACGCTTCGCTTGCCTGCACGAGGCCGCTGGCCATAACACCAACACCGATAAAAAATGTCAGCAGCACCAGTAGCTTCGGCTTTTTGTAACCTGTCGTTTTCATATGCATTGGATCAGACCGCTCTATTGCTACCGATACCCGTAAAGTACAGTGGTATTGTTTCTTATTTACAGCAGAGCAACTGTTATCCAGTTCACATTTTTGTGATTTGCCGCCGGGTATTCAATCCAGCCTGAGCACTTCAGCAGCAAATAGCGGCACTGAAGCGGAAATCTTTAACGACAGAACAGATTATTTATCTACATCGGGAATGATGCGCGAGCACGGCCCCAATCCATTTGTTTTTCTCTCAAGTAACAGAGTTCACCCGCGCACCGGAAACAGGCAAATCCTGTCGAATTCGGATCGGCGGGTGCCGGTGTTTGAGGGTAACGATGTACGCCTGTTCACTTCACCGCGGTTCTGTAATTGGCGTCCACCCAGCAGCGTGGCAGTGCTTCACCGGAGGGGAACTCCAGTCCATCCTTGCTGAATGCAGTCGCATCCTGCATTTCCTCCCCGGCGTGGAAACGCCCTTGCAGCTGCGCCACACACGGATCGATCATTGCCGCGCTATCCAGCACTTCTACCAAGTCACCAGTCGCTTTATCTCTGAGGTACATGACATTCTCCTTAGCTTAAAACCTTCCGTAGTAAATATAGACCCAAATCGGTGTCCATGCTCTGTCCAGTGGGGTTTTTCTATACCTGAAAACAGAAACCCCGTATCCTTGCAGGCTTAGCATGGAGCACTACCGGATGTCTGACAAAACCTATAGTATTCAGGTCGAAGTTGAAACCCAGTACGTTAAAGAGCAGTCTTTACCGGACCAGGATCATTACGTCTTTGCCTACACCATAACCATCTACAACAGCGGCAGCATGCCGGCTCAGCTTCTCAGTCGCCACTGGATTATTACCGATGCGAACAACAGGGTTCAGGAAGTCAAAGGTGAAGGGGTCGTCGGCGAACAACCGCATCTGAAACCGGGCGAACAATACCGTTACACCAGCGGCACCATGCTTGAGACACCGGTTGGCACCATGCGTGGCAGCTAT
>JBDNAP010000256.1:0-4587 GCA_039768325.1 Thiogranum sp. | reverse complement strand
TCCAGATACCGGAGAAATCGACAAAAAGAAGTATCACCAGCGGCCACACATAGAGCAAGCCACGCAAACCGTGTTTGGCGGCGATCAGCAAAGTCGCAGAGAGCCGCAGGCTGCGCTGACGCCTGGAATCGTAGCGGGCGCGAAACACCGCGCGCTCCAGGTCATTTTCAATCTCGCCAAGTCGCTTCTGTTTCAATGCTCGCCGATCTGCACCCCAACCTGCTGCATTGCGGCCAGACCGGTATCACGCGCATGGTCCTGGAAGCCCGGGTTATTCCAGAAGAACGCCCCCGGCATAGTGGTTGGAATCACAACGGCATAGAACAGGGCACGCCCGACTACAGCCAGCCCGGTAATTGAAACCGCGATCAGTGTCCACAGGCTTAAACCCATGGTGCCGGATAGAGAGAACCCGGCGACTGTCAGAACCAGCACAGTGTTTACACCGAGCCCGATATTTCGTGCCAGATAGGTTTTGCCAAAAGTGCCAAGCTGTTCCCGGCTCGCAGCATCGGCCTCACCCACACCAGACTTCAGATAATGGGCATGGTGATACAGACCGAAAGCTTCCAGCAGCAGGCCCAGCGCTATCGGTATGGAGAGAAACTGCAACAGGGAGACATAGTCCAGACCCTGTGTCAGCAGGACCGGTACGAAGATCAGCGCGACAAACAGGGGGCCGAGCGTCAGCATGCTTGCAAAGAACGCCGTCAGCACCTGCCAGTGGTTCCAGTAAGGGCGTGCCGGGATACGGTAAATGCAGTGCATGAAATACAGTGCTGCCGGACCGGCAACAGCCGCCAGCCAGCCACTGGTTTCACGCACAAAGATCACCAGGCCCTCCGGGAGCCAGCTGAACAACTGGGGCATACCGGTCAGGACCGCGTAGAGACCCAACAGGTTGTAGAACAATGCAACGGCTGCGACTTCGCGGCTGACCGGTGAATATCTGAGGTTGTTAAATGCACGGTAAAAGCGGTGCGGCCTGCCCAGGTGCAGCGTGGACATCACCAGCCCGAATGTCAGCAGCGCAATCATGCCGAACAAGGCAACCGGGAACGCGGTCGGGTGAATCTGAAAATCCAGGCCTGGCAGACCGGATACCGTGCCCAGGAACAGAACCAGGAAAGCACCAACCACCGCCTGGGTAATCAGCGTAAACAGGACCAGCGGATCCTCACGCGAACGCAAGCTGCTCAGGCCCCACGACCTGGGTCTGTTGCCGTGGGTCATCGCCGCGCTGCGGTACCGGCCCTGCCCGCCTTTAACACCAGGGTCGGGTTTGACATTCTGATCATCGCGAACATAGCGCAATGGTGTGCTGTCGGTTCGGTACATTTCACGCGGCAGGCTGCTGGTCTGCTGAAAGCGGATATTCGGATGAGTAATGGATGTATCGGGAAAACCCGGAATACAGGTTTCAAGCTGTTCGCGGCCTTCCGGTGTGGTTTCGATAACACCGAAATCCAGCGCACCACCCAGGCAGGCAGCGGCACAAGCCGGTTTCAATCCTGCCTCCAGGCGATCCACGCACATATTGCATTTGGATACGTGGCCGGCGTTGGGGTCCAGCTGGGGCGCATTGTACGGACACACCCAGGTACAGTACCCGCAGCCGAAACAGATGTCCGGGTCCTGCAACACAGCACCGTACTCTGCGAACTTGGTATAGGCACGGGTCGGGCAACCCTTCAGGCATACCGGGTCGTCACAGTGGTTGCAGGCCATGGAGATATTCAGGCGTTTAACCGCAGGGTAGCTGCCCCCCTCCAGGTATCCGACCGAACGAAATGCCAGATGTGCAGGTGTATCGTTCTTTTCCGCACAGGCGGCTTCGCAGGCGTGGCAGGCAATGCAGTTATCCGCGTTAAAGTAGAAGCCGTGCTGTTTGTATCGATTGGGGTTGTCGCCAATACCCGGATCACCGTTAATGTTAAGGCTTTGACCCGCCAATTGATCGTTTTCATCCACCAGCTGAACAGGTTTGCCATAGCAGTTGACAGCAGGCGCCTGAACGTTCGGAATACTGGCGTAGTCGGGTTCTTTTTCACGGACTTTATACATAACACTCAACGTCAATAGGCCCGCGCGGCCAGATTCATGGCGGCGGCGGCCCGCTGATCTTCAACGGCTTCCACCCGTACAGCACACTGCTTGAAAGCCGGCTGGCGTGAATACGGATCGAGCAGCCCCAGGCTGACGCGGTTCACGCATTCGTGGAAGTGGAAAGGAATAAACACCATGTCACGCGGTACGCGCTGGGTGCATTGGACCAGCACGACAGCGTCACCGCGCCGTGAAATCAGCCGCGCATAGCTGCCGTGCTCGACACTCAGCTCGAATGCGGCGTCCGGATTCATCTCCATATAAGGTGTCGGACTGAACTTATTCTGGTTAGCGACCTTTCCGGTGCGGGTACGGGAATGAAAATGTTCCACCACACGACCGCTGTTCAGCCAGAACGGGTACTCATCATCCGGCCGTTCATTGTTGTCGATGAATGACAGGGGAATCAGTCTCGCCTTGCCGCCTGGAAACTGGAAAACCCCGTCGCTGTACAGGCGCTGCTCGCCATCTTCATCGCCGTCACGACACGGCCATTGCAGACCACGCTTGTGTTCTATTCTGTCGTAACTCATGCCGGAGATATCCAGCATGCGGCCCCTGGACAGCTCTTTCATTTCCTCGAATACCTGTTCAGTGGTCTCGGGAAAGTTCGGTTTGCTATCGCGCTCTATACGTGTGGCCAGATTATTGAAAATCCAGAAATCGGGTTTCGATTCACCAAAAGGTTCAATCACGTTACGAATCAGGTTGACACGGCGTTCGGTATTGGTGAATACGCCCTCCTTCTCGGCCCAGATAGCGGCTGGCAGAAACACATGGCTATATTCGTTGGTTTCCACATCGGCATAGGCATCCTGCACCACCAGGAATTCCAGTTTCTCCAGGGTCTTTCGAATACGGGCGGTATTGGGCATGGAGGTCATCGGATTGGTGGCGATCAACCACAGGCCCTTGATCTGCCCGGTCTCGATAGCGGGCAGAATATCGGTCATAAACAGGCCACGTTTTTCGGGAAAGAAATCGGCATCGATACCCCAGTACTCAGCGATCTCCAGTCGGTCCCGCTCTTTTTCCAGCGTGCGGTAACCGGGCAGGCCTGAACAGGACGACCATTCCCGCGTACCCATGGCGTTACACTGACCGGTAATAGACAGACTGGTGCCACCGGGTTTACCGATATTGCCGGTAATCAGGTTGAGGTTATTGATCGCTACCACACCATCCGAACCATGGGTGCTCTGATTGATACCCATGGTCCAGATGGTCATGGCTGACGCTGCCTTGGCGTATAAGCGGGCGACATTCCGAATACTGTCCTCATCGATACCGCAGATCTTCGCGGCGCTGACCGGATCGTATTGATCGACCAGTCCCCTGAAGGCTGCATAATCCTCGGTGTGTGCTTCGATGTAAGCCTGATCCTGAAGCCCCTCGTGCAGAATGACATGGGCAATACTGTTCAGTAACACAACATCGGTACCGGGCTTCACCGGCAGGTGCACGTCTGCATTCTGCGCCAGCATGGTCACACGCGGGTCGACCACGATGAGTGGGTACTTGCGCTTTTCCCGCGCTTCACGCATTCGCCAGTAAATGACCGGATGCTGTTCGGGCAGATTGGAGCCGATGGCCAGAAGACAATCGGTGTGCTCAAAATCTTCGTAGCAACCGGGCGGTCCGTCAGAGCCGAAAGAACGTTTGTAACCGGAAACGGCTGATGACATGCACAGGGTGGTATTACCGTCGTAGTTATTGGTGCCGATAACACCACGCGCCAGCTTGCCCAGCGTATAGAACTCTTCGGTCATGATCTGACCGGTGGAAACAATGGCGAAGGCATCGCGGCCGTAACTGCCCTGAATACGCTGAATCTCCGCTGCCACTTTATCCAGCGCCTGATCCCAGCCGGCCTGTTGAAAGGCCTGGTGATGACGCTCGCGCATCAGTGGTACACGGCCGCGCCCCTCGGTTTCAAATAACTCGTACTCGAAAATACCTTTGATACACAATTTGCCGCGATTTACGTCGGCATCACCTACGCCACGGGCCGACACCGCTTTACCGTCCGCATTCAGACCCACTTCGATAGAACAACCGGTGGAACAATAACCGCAGGTGGTGTATTTCCAGTCCACTGCACCCTTGTCGGCGAGCTTGATGGGATTTTTCTTTTTGCGTCCGAAAAGCATATCCTTCCTCAGTTAGCCAGCAGGAGCGATCTCCTGATCGCGACAGCGCCGTGGCATAACAATCCGGTTGCGGTAAGGAGACCGCTCCTACAGGCGGGCATTATTTATTGGGGCAACCTGCATCCGGTGTCAGGGAGAGTTGAATGACACCGCCTTCCACCTGAACCGGGAAGCGTGCGGCGCAACCTTCGTCAGGAGCCACTGCATCACCGGAATCCAGATCAATCTTCCAGTCGTGCAAGGGACAGGCGACACGTCTGCCGGACACGATGCCCTGCGATAAGGGCCCACCCTTGTGCGGACATTCGTCGCGCAGGGCGAAAATCTCGTC
>JBDNAP010000255.1:0-2968 GCA_039768325.1 Thiogranum sp. | reverse complement strand
GAGGAAGGACTGCTGTCACCACAGAACTTCCTCAACGAGTTAAAGAGTCTCGCCGCGACCGTCTCGCGCAGCCCTGAGCAGCTGGGCGTCACCACTGCCACCACCGCCGGGAAGGGCAACAGCCTGGCGGATCTGGGTTTCATGCGGGAATACATCGAGGATCTTCCCTACACCGGTGAGGTGATGGGGCTGTCTCTGGATGACTGGCAGAGCTGGCCGCCGCGGCAACAGGTGACCTTTCTCAACCACCTGGAGGAAAAGGTCAGTTATTATCGCGCGCTGCACGACCATACCGACCTCTGGGTCAGCCTCGACGGCGGACCGGTGGGTGGTGATTCGGTATTCCCCATTCCACTGGAGCTACTGCCCTAGGGCCGGTTAACACCATGGAAACGGCGGCGTTTGAGGATCGTGTTGAGTTGCGTCCCATGAAATTGTGTTGAACATGCGACGGACAGTGTGTTTTATAAAGATGCCGATCCCGGCCCAGCTTTATCCTGCTGCGCCAGCCTGCGGGGTCGCGGCAGTAAATCCGGGCCGGGCGATGTGAGCAGCGAAGTTTCCACAGCCCCGCAACCCGCGCCGGCGCTCATCTATCACCTGCGTGACGTGGTCAAGACCCGCGAAGCCGAGGGTGTGGCTTTTCGTCTGAGAGTCCCCAGCCTGCAGATCGCCATGGGCGAGAAGATCGCGCTGATCGGCGAATCGGGCTGTGGCAAGTCGACCCTGCTGGACATGCTGGCCTTCATCCTGCAACCATCGGCCGTCGGCGCCTTCCGCTTTCGGCCCGAACGCGACGGGGAAGCGCTGGATGTGCAGGCCTACTGGAAAGACGGCAAGCTCAACGAACTGGGCGATCTGCGCAAGCGCCATATCGGCTATGTGATGCAGACCGGCGGTCTGCTCCCCTACCTGACGGTCCACGACAACATGAATCTGTGCCGCAGCGTGCTCGGGCTGCGCCCGGACGGGACGGTCGAACACCTGGCCGAGGAACTCGGCATCACCTCCCACCTGGGCAAACTGCCGGACGCGCTGTCCACCGGCGAACGCCAGCGGGTCGCCATCGGCCGCGCCGTCGCTCACCGGCCCTCCATCGTGATCGCCGACGAGCCCACCGCCTCCCTCGATCCCTATGCGGCAAAGAAGGTGATGTCCCTGTTTCTCGGTCTGGCGGAGGAATTCAACATCACCGTTATTCTGGCCAGCCACGCCTGGCGGCACATCAAGGAGCTGGGTCTGCGGCGGCTTACCCATCGGACCGTCGTTGATGCCGACAAGAAACTGACCGAGACCGTGGTGAGCGGCTGAATCATGGCCGGACCCTGGGGCAAGGTCTTTCGCTTGGCGAGCCGCGACTACGTCCATGAGTGGCAGATGTCAGGCTGCTTCGTACTCGCCCTGGCGGCGGTACTGGGGCCCATGCTGGTGTTGTTCGGACTCAAGTTCGGGATCGTCGGCGCCATGGTGGATCAGCTGATCGACGATCCCCGCAACCGCGAGGTGCGCCCCGTTGGCAGTGGCCGTTACGACCGCGCCTGGCTGGAGCGTGTGCGCGTGCGGCCGGAGGTGGCCTTCCTGGTGCCACGAACCCGCAGCATCGCCGCAACCATCGAACTCAGCAGCCAGCAGGCATCACGTATCGTGTCGGTGGAGCTGATTGCCTCGGACAGCGGCGATCCGCTGCTGCTGCCGAACGGCCCGCTGCCGGAGGGTACCAGCCAGGTGGTGCTGTCCCGGAGTGCGGCCGAGAAGCTGAACGTCGCGGCCGGCGACACGCTGGACGGCAGTCTCGCCCGGCGTTTTCGCGGCCAGCAGGAACGCGTGCACCTGCCCCTGAGCGTCGCGGCGATCGCACCGGCACGGGCGTTCGCGCGCGACGGCGCCTTCGTCTCGGTGACACTGCTCGAGGCGCTGGAGGATTTCCGGGACGGGCGAGCGGTGCCTGTGCTGGGCTGGGAGGGCGAGCCCGCAGATGCCGATCGCACTTACCCCGGCTTCCGTCTCTATGCGCGTTCCATCTATGACGTGGCGGGCCTGCGCGATGCCTTCGCAAGGCTCAACGTGGACGTGCACACGCGCACCGCCGAAATCGAGCTGGTGCAGCGCATGGACCGGAATCTGACGGCCATCTACTGGGCGATCGCCGTCATCGGTCTGGTGGGATTCTCGCTCTCGCTGGGAGCGAGCCTGTGGGCAAATGTCGACCGCAAGCGCAAGGAACTGTCGGTGCTGCGCCTGGTGGGATTCCGCACCGCCGACATCGTCTGGTTTCCCATGGTGCAGGCCCTGTTCACCGCCGTCCTGGGCTGGGTGCTGGCGGTGACCATCTACCAGGCCACCGCCTGGGTGATCAATGACATGATGGCGGCGCAGCTGGAAACGGGACAACAGGTCTGCCGGCTGCTGCCCTGGCACTACGCGATCGCTCTGGCACTGACCTGCGCCGCCGCCGTGCTCGCGGCGGGACTGGCCGGCCTGCGTTCGGCCCGTGTCGAACCCTCCGAGGGCATGCGAGACCTGTGACAGCGGGCTGTCGGCTGTGCAGCGATCAGCACTTCTATCTGCCGGCTTTGCACCCGCCGCTGCGGGCTGCTCATCGACAATATACTCAGGCGCTGACCCGGGTAGCCGGCGCAAGCGCAAGAAGGTCTTTGTTACTGATTGACCGTCAATGATTTCTGCGGAAGATGCCACCGGCAATTCGAGTTGCCGGACAATAAGGGCCTGATCGGACTATTTCCCGCCAGCGCACGGTTGTTGATCGTTGACCGCACACGAAACCAGCAAACAGCCAGCTAGCAGTTTCCACATTCAGGCATCTCCGCTATGTTCCAGGAGCCCTGTCCGGGAATAGCGATCGTGGCGCGAGGGGCTTAGCGGCCGCCTGCGGCAACGCGCAGGACGTTGAAGCTGACCGGCCCTGTCTGAATCACGGCATGACCCTGGGCATCGACCACCGTGGCTT